>DATLOA010000414.1:0-6391 GCA_035536515.1 Burkholderiaceae bacterium
TTGCGCCAGCACGCAAGCACTTCGTCGATTCGATACAGCGTCGGGTTCACAATCCGGTGCGCAGGATCGCCGGCAACTCGAAAGCGGCCGGCTTCGTCGGACTCTGACCAGTGGTGCGCGAGAAACGCTGCGCGCTCGACCGATAGCCGTGGATTGTTCTTCATCAGCCGCGCCGCGACTTCTTCGCGCGACGCGTAGTCGCGCAGCGCTGCGCCTTGCTTCAGTTGATCGATCCATTGAGCGAAGCGCCCCGGCGCCTGCTCAGGATGCGTCGGTTGCAGGCCGAAGCCCTCGAGGTTGACGACTGCGCGCATGCGCTGCGGCCGAGCGCCGGCGTACATTAACGCCACGTTGCCGCCCATGCTGTGACCGACGATCAATGCGGGCTCGCTGCCGACCACATCGTCCAACACGCATTCAAGATCGGCCAAGTAATCTGGATACCAGTAGCAATCGGCACGCGCACGATCGGTACGGCCAAAGCCGCGCCAATCGGGTGCTACGACCCGCCAGTCGCCGCCGAGCGCATCGACGACGAACTGGAACGACGCCGATACGTCCATCCAGCCGTGCAGCATGATCAGCGTGCGATCCGCATTACCCCACTCCCGCAGGTGATAGCGCAGCCCGCGAACATCGATGAATCGGGACCGTGACGCAGTCATTATGTTAGGCGGCGTTTGCATGCACGCGAGTGTTCGGCGATTATAGGAACGCATATCGGAGAACACTGATGCGCGATCAGTACCGCGCGCTGTACGACAATTTCCGCTGGCACGTTCCGCGCGAGTTCAACGTGGCGGAGGTGTGTTGCCGCCGCTGGTCGCAGGAAACGACGCGCATCGCGCTCCACTATGAAGACGAAAGCGGCGTACATACGTCTTACACCTACGCCGCGCTGCAGGGCGACGCGAACCGGTTGTCCATTGCGCTGCAGCTCCTCGGCGTGCTGCGCGGCCAGCGCGTTGCGATTGTATTGCCGCAGCGCCCCGAAACTGCGATCGCGCACATTGCGATCTACCAGATGGGCGCCGTGGCGATGCCGCTGTCGTTGCTGTTCGGCCCCGAAGCGCTCGAATACCGCCTGCAGGACAGCGCGGCGGTGGTCGCGATTGTGGACGCGGCTGCGTTGCCATCGATCGAGGAAGTGCGCGGACGCTGCCCCAACCTACGCCACCTGATCGTTGTCGGTGAATTGAGAACGAATGGCGACTGGCAAACGTGGAGCACGCTACTAGCGCGGCACGGTGATGCTTACACGCCGGTGGCCACGCTCGCCGATGAGCCAGCGCTGCTGATCTACACCAGCGGCACCACCGGCCCGCCCAAGGGCGCGCTGATGCCGCATCGCGCGCTGATAGGGAACCTGCCCGGCTTCGTCGCTTCGCACAACTGGTTTCCGCAGCCGGGCGACGTGTTCTGGTCGCCCGCCGACTGGGCCTGGACTGGCGGACTGATGGATGCATTGCTGCCGACGATGTACTTCGGATTTCCGATTGTCGGCTTCCGCGGTCGGTTCAACGCGGAGCAGGCATTCGAGCTGATGCAAAGGCAAGGCGTCACCAATGCCTTTTTGTTTCCAACCGCATTGAAGATGATGATGAAGTCGGTTCCCGATCCGCGCTCCCGCTATTCGTTGAAGCTGCGCTCGCTGATGAGCGCCGGCGAGGCGGTCGGGCAGACGGTGTTCGATTGGTGCCGCGACGCGCTGGGCGTGACCCTGAACGAAATGTTCGGCCAGACGGAGATGAACTATATCGTTGGCAACTCGCATCAGAAGTGGCCCGCACGTGCGGGCAGCATGGGGCGACCATATCCTGGACATCGCGTGGCGGTGATTGACGACGACGCCAATGTGGTGCGTGCTGGTCAAACCGGCGAGGTTGCGATTCACCGCCACGACATTCACGGCGACGCTGACCCAATATTCTTTCTCGAGTACTGGCGCAACCCGGATGCGACGCGCAACAAGTTCAGCGGCGATTGGTGCCGCACCGGTGATCTTGCCAGTGTCGATGGCGACGGCTATCTGTGGTACCAGGGCCGCGCGGACGACATGTTTAAAGCTGCTGGTTATCGCATCGGCCCCAGCGAAATCGAAAACTGCCTGGTCAAACATCCCGCCGTGGCGAATGCGGCGGTGGTGCCAAAGCCCGATGCCGAGCGTGGCGCGCTGGTCAAGGCATTCGTCGTGCTCGCCGTGGGCTACGAGCCATCATCAGCGTTGGTGGAAGAATTGCAACGACACGTGCGCGGCAAGCTTGCACCGTACGAGTATCCGAAAGAAATCGAGTTTATCAGCGAGTTACCGATGACGACGACAGGGAAAATACAGCGGAAAGTCTTGCGCGAAATGGAAAATGCCCGCGCCCGAAAGCTTTCTTAGGCTATTCGCTTTTTGTATTGCGATTTTTGCGAACCGGAATGATGCGGCCGTCCCGCGTCATACGGGGACGATACTGCGCGTTAGCAATCGCCGCTTCCAGCACGCGCGCGCGCTCATCATTCGCCTCTGAGTCAATCAGTCGTGTTACGTACGCTGAAGGGATGTCCTTATAGCGGCGGCGATCCAGTTGCACCGGCACTTCGCGCCACCCCTGGTCTAGCAGCCAGCGCCATAGCTGGTCGCTCATCCCGGAGCGGACGGTCATCCGAATGTCGGCGCAAAACAGCTTGGTACCGAACGGAGGCTTGCTGCTCTCTGATGGCAACGTGCGTTCGCAGCGAATTTTGAACAGCGTGCGAACCTGGTCGCGAACGTGCGCGACAAAATCGAGCTCCAAAATACAACCTCCAGCTAATGGCTGACTTTAGCCTCGGTTGTACCGCGCCGGATCCCAAGAATCAGTTAGAGGAAACGTTGATTTTTTCTAGGATACGGCTGCGCGTTCGGCGGTCTTGGCGGATGGCCTGCGCGTGACTTGGCGGATCGCGCTGGTCAAGACCCGCTCGCGCTCTTCCGGCTGCGCATCGAACAGCTTGGTCACGAGGGTCGTGGCGAGCGGTTTTAGCCGTAAGCGGTTTTCACCCGGTGCCAGCTCGCGCCATCCGAGACTGACGAGCCAGAGCCACAAATCATCGCTTAATCCAGCCTGCACAGACATCCGCAGACCCGAGCAGCAGATCGTAGCGCCGATCGCCGGCTTGTGTGTTGCCCGCAGCAGCAACGCCTGCTTTTTCTTCCACAGCAATTCACCCACTGGTGCGTACAACAACGTTGCCCAATCCATCTTGCCTCCTAGATGACACACACTGTATCGGCCGCGCTTAGCCGATTCGATCCCCCTTGCGAGCGATAGCGGGCATGGCCTAATCCGGCACTTAAGCGTCAAGTTAGTGGCGGCTAATAGCCCCGTCGCTGTGACACTGATCGCGCCGCTAAACTCAACGCATGACCATCTACCAATTGGGCGAGCGCGTCCCGCAGATCGATCCGAGCGCTTACGTGTTCGACACCGCGACGCTGATCGGCGCCGTAATCCTCGGCGCCCGCGTCAGCATCTGGCCGTACGCCACGTTGCGCGGCGACAATGAGCCGATCAAGATCGGCGATGAAAGCAACGTGCAGGAATGTTCGGTACTCCATGCCGACCCGGGATTCCCGCTCACGATCGGCCGCAGAGTGACCGTCGGCCACCAGGTGATGTTGCACGGCTGCACTATCGGCGACGGCAGCCTGATCGGCATCCAAGCCGTCGTGCTCAATGGCGCTGTAATCGGGCGCAACTGCCTGATCGGCGCCGGCGCGCTTATCACCGAGGGCAAACAGATTCCCGACGGGTCGCTCGTGGTCGGCTCACCGGCCAAAGTGCTTCGTCAGCTCGAGCCCGACCATATCGAGCGCATCCGGCGCGACGCAGAGAGCTATGTACAGCGCGCGGTCGCCTATCGGCGCGATTTGAAGCGCATCAGCTGAGTCGGCCGATGTCCGACCGACTAATAAAGTTCGCGTTTACGGGTTCGCACGTGCGCGGACAGTTGGTCCAGCTCGGCGCCGCATGGCGCGAGACGATCTCACACCGTCAATATCCAGCACCGGTGGTGGCCGTTCTCGGCGAAATGGTCGCGGCGGCGGCGCTGTTTGCGACCAGTATCAAGTTCAATGGTGCGCTGGTGATGCAGATCTACGGCGACGGTCCTTTGCAATTACTCGTGGTCGAGTGTCAGCCCGATCTAGCGCTGCGCGCCACTGCCAAGGTGCGCGATGAGCCCATCGCCGACGCCATTACGCTGCAGCAGCTTCTGAACGGCAGCGGCCGCGGCCGCTTCTCGATCACACTCGATCCGAACGATCGGCTGCCCGGGCAACAGCCGTATCAGGGCATCGTCGCGCTCGAAGGCGACAGCGTCGCCGAAGTGCTGCAGAAGTACATGCGGCAAAGCGAGCAGCTAGAAACGCGGTTGTGGCTTGTGTCGAGCGCTACGAGCGCTGCAGGATTGTTGCTGCAGCGCCTGCCGGGCGACGGCCGATCTCTGATCGAGGCCGACGATGCGTGGGAACACCTGATCGCACTGGCGCAAACCGTGACGTCGGAAGAGTTGCTACATCTTTCCCCCGACGATGTGTCGCGTCGCCTGTTCTGGCAGGAATCGCTCGAGTACTACACGCCGTTGACGCCGCGCTTTCAGTGCACCTGCTCGCGCGAGCGCATCGGCAAGATGCTGCTGTCGCTCGGGCAGGAAGAAGTTGATTCGATCATTGCTGAGCAGGGCTCGGTCACAGTCACGTGCGAGTTTTGCGGGCGGCAGTACGCATTCGATCCCGTCGACGCGGCGCACCTGTTCGTCGGCAATAGCCCAGGCAGCGTCACAACGACGCTTGACGATAGCGCCGCGCATTGAAACGGAAGTATTGACGGTAAATTGCCCATGACACTGCGGACGAATGACCAGGGAGCACAGCCTGGCACCAGCATCGCGAAAGCTCAAATGCGCTCGTCACGCGCGTTACTCGCCTGACCCGAAAAACAAGGAGTACGACATGCCCGCCTATCTGTTCGCCAACGTCGACGTCACTGATCCTGAGGGATACGATGAATACCGCCAGCGAGTGGGCGCGACCATGCAAGCCTATGGCGGCCGCTATCTCGTGCGCGGCGGTCCGGCAGAAGTGCTCGAGGGCGGGTGGGTGCCCAAGCGCATGGTGATCCTCGAATTTCCAGACATGTCGCAGCTAATGGCCTGGTATCGCTCGCCCGAGTACAAGCCGCTGATCGAGCTCCGGCAGAGAACTACGAAGTCAACGTTGGTCGCTGTGGAGGGTGTTGGCAGCTCATGATCCGGGTGCATCGCGAGCCCTCGAAGCCAGCTTGCCAGGAGACAACGTCGAGTTGCTGCTGTTTTAGTTTCTCTTTTGCCGCGGTGATGGCAGGCACGTCATGCGCGCAGCCGCGCTTGCGACGATACCTGGATGGCGATGCTCCGCCGACCGCCGGCTGCCGTGCAGCGCGCGCACGGCAGCAAAGACGGTTTTTCAACGCTGCTGGAACAGCACCAGTTTGGATTCCCGCACCACGTCGCCTCTGGTGGCGGTGATGGTGGCCTCGTAGCGCGTGCCGGGCACCGCCGCCTGCGGCTGGAACGTGAAGACAAAGTTGCCATTGGCGTCGGGCCGCACGCTCTGACTGAACACTTGCTGATTGATTCCGAACAGTCCGGCCAGCGACGCGATCGCGTTTACCTGCACATCCACCTTTGCGTCCGGAGCGGTGCGGCCGCGCACTTCAATTGGGCCACCGCCTACTTGTGCATTGTTGGCATGACTCGTGATTTGTAGCGGCAACGTGGCGGCAGGGGGTGGAGACTGCGCACCCGCCATGCTAAACATCCAGGTCTGTTGCATGGCATTGCCCGCGACGTCGGCGCCAGTAACTTCCACCTGATGCGTTCCGGGACGCAAATCACCGCGCCAGGTGAAGAACTGCGTTGTAATGCTGGCGTTGCGCGTCACGTCCTGCCCGTCAATCATTAGCTTCACGGTTTTCGGATCTATGCCGACACCACCTCGGTCGTCGAATGTCCCCGAGACCGAAACCGGATTGCTGGCCACAACTTCATTGTTGGCCGGCGCGAGATTTCGAACCGTGGGTGGCTTTGCGTCCACCAGCAGTGCCTGGTTCAATTGCGAACGGACGGTTTGGCCGCTCCCCTGCAGGGTCGCGACGATACTGAGCGACGGAGGAAAATTGTCGTTACGGCGGATGGTGTACGCGCCCTCATAACGCCCAGGGCGGACTTCCTGCATCGGTACATCGCGTACCACCCCGTCGATAGTGAACGAAGCGCGCGCGCCGGGCGTTCCGCTGGCTGCAAAGCGCAGCTCTGCGCCGGGCTCGATGCGGGCCACCGGCGTCACCGTGAAGCGTTCAAATGCGAGGTTTCCGGGCGCGGG
>DATLOA010000415.1:0-3119 GCA_035536515.1 Burkholderiaceae bacterium
AACCTTGCGGATAGCGCGATCGTTGGCGGTGCCGCTTTGCTGATCGTCGACGAACTGCGCCGTGTGCGGCGCGCCAAGTAGATGCAGCTCGACGGCAAACATCTAGTCGTCGGGATGACCGGCGGCATTGCCGCGTACAAAGTGTGCGAGCTGGTGCGCCGGTTGCAGGACGAAGGCGCAACGGTTCAAGTCGTAATGACGGCGGGTGCGCAGCAGTTCGTCACCGCGACGACGATGCAGGCGCTGAGCGGCCGCCCGGTCGAAACCGATCAGTGGCAGAGCACGACCGGCAACGCGATGCCGCACATCGAGCTGACCCGCCAATCGGATGCGGTCATCGTCGCGCCGGCGACTGCGGATTTTCTGGCGAAGGTCGCGTACGGACTGGCCGACGATCTGCTGACCACGCTTGCACTCGCGCGTGACAGGACGCGGACACCGTTGCTCGTCGCCCCGGCGATGAACGTCGAGATGTGGGACAACCCGGCGACGCAGCGCAACGTCGCGCAGCTTCGCGCGGACGGCATCGTGATCCTCGGTCCCGCGAGCGGCGCTCAGGCATGCGGTGAGATCGGGTTCGGCCGCATGCTCGAAGCGCACGAGCTGCTGGACGATACCGTTTCGTTTTTTCAACCGAAGCTGCTGGCGGGCAGCAAAGTGCTGCTGACGGCGGGGCCGACCTTTGAACCGATCGACCCGGTACGCGGCATTACCAATCTGTCGTCCGGCAAAACCGGCTTTGCGATCGCGCGTGCCGCGCGCGACGCCGGCGCGCATGTGACGTTGATTGCGGGGCCGACGGCGCTGGCAACTCCGCGCGGAGTTCACCGCATCGACGTCACCACTGCGCGCGAGATGATGAGCGCAGTGATGTCCCATCTTCCGGCCGACATCTTCATTTCGGTCGCAGCCGTCGCCGATTGGCATGTCAGCAATCAGAGCAGGAGCAAGATCAAAAAGACCGCTGCCGCAACGGCGCCGGCGCTGCAGTTCGCTTCGAACCCCGACATTCTGGCGGCCGTGGCCGCCCTGCCCTCCCCACCGTACTGCGTCGGCTTCGCTGCTGAAAGTGACGACGTCGTCGTCAATGCACGCGCCAAGCTCGCCGGCAAGAAAGTGCCGCTGATGATTGCGAACCGCGCGCAGGACGTGTTCGGCACCGAGAGCAGCGAACTGTCGTTGATCGACGCCGAAGGCGTTACCGCTTGGCCAATTGCGAGCAAGATGGCACAGGCTCGACGATTGATCGCCGAAATCGCATCGAGAATGCGGTAATGGACACGCAGGAACCGAAAGACGGCGACTTCATCGCCTACATTGAACAGCTGCAGAAAGAATCAGCTGCGCGATTGCTTACCAGCACACAGCATCAGGTCACGCAGCTTGAAAAGACGCCGCTGGCCGGAGCGAACAAAGCGGATCACTTTTTCCCCGGTCGCAAGCCGGCGGATCTGCGCAGCGCCGCGCAACTGCAGGCCACCCTGGCGCAGGTGGTCGCCGCGCCTTCGCTGATCAATCTGTTCGCTTCCGCGCTGCCGATCTTGGTGGGTGCATTGCTTGCGCTCTACTGGCTGGTGGCATCTGCAAGTTTCCTGCCGCTCTTTATCGGCATCATCCTGATGGTCTGGGGAGCGCGACAGTTCGAGCGCACCCGGCGACGAATTTCTGAGCCGGAAAAGCAAACGCAAGCGCTCGTTTCGAAAGTCTTCGCAGCGCCGCCAGTCGAGACGAAGTGATGCGCGTCGATGTTCGCATCCTCGATGCGCGCCTGCGCGATCAGTTGCCCCGCTATGCGACAGCCGGCGCCGCGGGGCTTGATCTTCGTGCATGCGTCGACGCGCCGCTCGTGATTGAGCCGGGCGCGACCCACCTGATTAAAACCGGCCTTGCGATTCACATTGCCGACGCCGGTTACGCAGCAATGATCCTGCCGCGCTCGGGGCTCGGTCACAAGCACGGCATCGTGCTCGGCAACCTAGTGGGTTTGATCGACTCCGACTACCAGGGCGAGCTGATGGTCTCGACCTGGAACCGCGGCCGCGAGCCGTTTACATTGAACCCACTTGAGCGTCTCGCGCAGTTGGTTATCGTGCCCGTAATGCAGGCCAGGTTTAATGTTGTCGAAGACTTCGCGGCCAGCGAACGCGGCGCCGGCGGCTTCGGCAGCACCGGCCGGTGATCAGTGCGTCGTGCGAAGGAACGCATGCCTTCGTGATGTCGTAGCGCAGCGCGCGTAGACATCACCGCCATGCGCGCCGATGGACTTGCTCCGGCGGCGCGCATCCAACTAATCGCTGTGAGTGCACGTGCGACCGCAAGGTCGCGTACACGAACAGCGCACCTAACCCAGCATATCCGCCCAAATCGTCGTCGCCCAGCTCTGCGCGTACGCGCCTTCGAGTGCCCACGATGCACGGTCCTGCGACGAAATCCCCCCCGCGCCTGCCACCGGCTCCAGCGTTTTCTTGTCCGGCACCCACTGGTGCACGCTGTCGACGTGCACGGCACTACGGTCGTCGATGAAGCTGTAGCAGGTGTTAGCCATCGTCGGCGGAACGACGGTGCGGCCATTGAGTAACTCGATGATCGCCGCCGCGGCTGCCTTGCCATGTTGATTCGCCATATGGCCGGACTTCGGCATCGCCGACGCCGATAACGTCGCGTCACCGAGCACGTGAATGTTCGGCACCTTGACGGACTCCATCGACGCCCAGTTGACCTCGCACCAGCGATTATTGGCCGTGATCAATCCAGCGTCGCGCGCGATGTTCGCTGCGCGCTGTGGCGGGATGTAGTTGACGACGTCGCCGCGAACCTTATCGCCAACTTCAGTAACGAGCGTGCCCGACTTCAAATCGATCTCATTGACCGGTGAGGACACCCGATAGTCGACGATACCTTTGTAGTCCTCACCGAACACTCGTGAGAACAGCGGTTTTTTGGACACGTAGTCCGGATTGGCGTCCAGCACGATCAGCTTGCTTTTCGGCTTTGACTGTTTCAGATACCACGCTATCTGGCACGCGCGCTCATAAGGCCCGGGCGGGCAACGGTACGGCGCCAGCGGGATGCTCATCAAGACCACACCGCCGTCTGTCATGTCGGTCAACTGGCGGCGC
>DATLOA010000416.1:0-12432 GCA_035536515.1 Burkholderiaceae bacterium
ACGTCGGGCTACAGCAGTTACCCGGTCTATTCGAGCGGCAGCAATCGCACGATTACCGGCTGGCGCGTTCGCCAGGGCGTGTCGGTGCGTACCGACAACCTGGCTGGACTTCCCAAGACCGTCGCCGCTGCACAACCGCTGCTTGCGCTGGGCGGCGTCGACTTCAGGCTGTCGAAGGCAGCGCGCGATAAAGTTGAAGCGCAATTGATTCAGCTTGCCGTTGCCAATCTGAATGCGCGCTTCACCGCCGCGGGCCAGTCAATGGGAGTTCCACCGAATCGCATTCGAGTAGAGGAAATAAATTTCGGTGTGCGTGAAGCGGCTCCGCCGCAGCCGATGATGATGCGTTCGGCAATGCAGTCTTCGGACGCCGTACCACCGCCCACCTTCGAATCCGGTCGCTCCGTCGAGCGCCTTAGCGTCACCGGCAAGGCGCGATTTCTGCCGTAATTGTCGTTCCGATACCATCGGCCCTCGTGATTCAAGGGAGCAGCGTTGAATTACCCGCATCCGATTCTCGCGCGTGAAGGCTGGCCATATATCGGCGCCGCTGTCGTTGCAGCCGTCCTGGTCGCCATTTTCTTCGGTTGGGTGTGGTCGCTGCCGTTATGGTTAATTGCGGTCTTCATCATCCAGTTTTTCCGCGATCCACCGCGTGCGGTTCCTGCGGAGCCGAATGTCGTTCTATCGCCCGCTGACGGCCGCATCGTTCGCGTTCAGAAGACTGTCGATCCTTATACGCAGGCCGACTCATTGCTGGTGAGTGTGTTCATGAACGTGTTCAACGTTCACAGCAATCGCTCGCCGGTCGACGGCACAATCGAGCGCATTGACTACAAATCGGGGACCTTCGTCAACGCAGATCTCGACAAGGCATCGAGCGAGAACGAGCGCAACGCACTGGTGATGAAGCTTTCCGGTGGGCAGCGCATCTCCGTGGTCCAGGTAGCTGGCCTGATCGCGCGGCGCATCCTGTGTTACGTGAAACCGGGTGAAGCGCTTTCGCGCGGACAGCGCTATGGATTTATCCGTTTCGGCTCGAGGGTCGACGTCTACTTGCCGCCGTCGGCCACGCCGAAGGTCGCGGTCGGCGACAAGGTATACGCCACCACGACGGTGATCGCCACACTTTGATGCGCTTCCGCCGCCGCAAACCGCGCCCGTTCGGGTTGCAGGCTTCGCCGGTTCTTGACGACGTGCCGAGCATTGCGCGCCGGCGACGCGGCATCTACCTGTTGCCGAACCTGTTCACTTTAGCCAACCTGTTTGCAGGCTTCTTTGCCATTGTGCAGGCGATGAACCAGAAGTTCGAGCTAGCCGCGATCGCCATTTTCGCGGCGCTGATTTTGGACGGGATGGACGGGCGCGTTGCACGACTGACCAACACGCAGAGTGCGTTTGGCGAGCAGTTCGATTCGCTGGCGGACATGACGTCATTCGGCGTGGCGCCGGCGCTGGTGATGTACGAATGGGCGCTGCAGGATCTCGGGCGCTGGGGCTGGGCCGGCGCATTCGTCTACTGCGCGGGAGCAGCGTTGCGTCTGGCGCGCTTTAACGCCAATCTCGGCGTTGTCGACAAGAGATTCTTTCAGGGGCTACCGAGTCCGGCGGCGGCAGCGTTGATTGCGGGCTTCGTCTGGCTCGCGGTAGACAACAAGTTTCCGATTCGCGAAGCGTGGCTGCCGTGGGTTGCGTTCTTTTTCACTGTTTACGCCGGATTCACGATGGTTTCGAGCGCGCCGTTTTATAGCGGCAAGACTTTTCAACTTGGTCGCAGCGTTCCGTTTTGGGTTCTGGTAGCCGCGATCGTGGTGATCTTCTTCGTGTCGTCCGACCCACCGATTGTGCTGTTTACGCTGTTCTGCTGCTACGCATTTTCGGGCTACGTCTATCTTGCGTGGCGTTGGTACAAACATCAGCCGAACCCGGTGAAACCGGTACCTGCGGCGGCAAAGGCGGCACCGGCCGTTTCCGATGCTGCCGGCAAGGTGGAATAACGCGGTTGTTCGTCTCGCGCTTTGGCCTTAGACTCGCTGCACATGAAGCGCATCTTCGCCAGCACTTTTCAAATTCCAGCCGCGCTTGGCTTGCCGCCCGCGTTGCTACTGCTGCGCCCCGCGCGCAGATAACTCCGCCCACAATTTGCGCACTACCGCGCCTGAGCCGCGAGCCAGGCGGGAAAGACCACGTTTGTTCTGCTGCTGGAGCTTCAGATGACCGACCGTTTATTTATTTTTGATACTACTTTGCGCGATGGCGAACAGAGTCCCGGCGCTTCGATGACACGCGAAGAAAAGCTGCGGATCGCGAAACAGCTGGAACGTCTGCGCGTCGACGTGATCGAAGCGGGCTTTGCGGCGTCTTCCAACGGCGACTTTGACGCGGTGAAGTCGATCGCCAACGCGGTCAAGGATTCGACGGTGTGTTCCCTGGCGCGCGCCAACGATCGCGACATCAGCCGCGCCGCCGAGGCGCTGCATGGTGCGAAGTCGAAGCGCATTCATACATTCATAGCGACCTCGGCGCTTCACATGGAAAAGAAGCTGCGCATGTCGCCGGAGCAGGTCCACGAACAGGCGAAGCTTTCGGTGCGCTTTGCGCGCCAATTTACCGACGACGTCGAGTTCTCGCCCGAAGACGGCTACCGCTCCGAGCCGGACTTTCTGTGCCGCGTGCTTGAAGCAGCCATCGCTGAAGGTGCGAGGACGATCAACATTCCCGACACGGTCGGGTATGCGGTTCCCGAGTTGTACGGACAGTTTCTGCGCAAGTTGCGCGAGCGGATTCCAAACTCGGACCAAGCGGTGTGGAGCGTGCATTGTCATAACGACCTCGGCATGGCGGTCGCCAATTCGCTAGCAGGTGTCATGGTCGGCGGCGCGCGCCAAGTCGAGTGCACGATCAACGGTCTGGGCGAGCGCGCCGGCAACTGCTCACTTGAAGAAGTAGTGATGGCAGTACGCACGCGGCGCGACTTTTTCAATCTTGACGTTGGCATCGACACGACGCAGATCGTGCCGGCGTCCAAGCTGGTGGCGGCCATCACCGGCTTCGCGGTACAGCCGAACAAGGCCGTGGTGGGCGCCAATGCGTTTGCGCATGCGTCGGGCATACATCAGGATGGCGTTCTGAAGGCGCGCGACACCTACGAAATCATGCGCGCCGAAGATGTCGGCTGGCAAGCCAACAAGATCGTGCTCGGCAAGCTTTCGGGCCGCAACGCATTCAAGCAGCGTGTAAACGAGCTATCGATTCCGCTCGAAAGCGAAGCGGACTTGAATACTGCCTTTGCTGCGTTCAAGGAGCTAGCCGACCGCAAGTCAGAGATTTTCGACGAAGACATTCAGTCGCTGTTCTCCGACGAAGCCGTAACCCCGCATGACGAGCATTTCAAGCTGATCTCGATGATGCAGAGGTCCGAAACGGGAGAGCGGCCACACGCGAAGATTGTGTTTTCGATCGGCCCGCAGGAAGTCGCTGCAGAGTCCGATGGCAATGGTCCAGTCGATGCTTCCCTAAAGGCAATCGAAAGCCGCGTCAAAAGCGGGTGCGAGCTAGTCCTTTACTCGGTCAACGCAATCACCACCGGTACCGAAGCGCAGGGCGAAGTGACGGTGCGGCTATCGCGCGCCGGCCGCATCGTCAATGGCACCGGGGCCGATCCTGACATCATTGCGGCTTCGGCCAAGGCTTATCTGAATGCGCTGAATAAGCTGTACATGACCGGAGAGCGGCTGAACCCGCAAACGTCGGCGGCACGCTGACCGCGCCCGCACGAATGCGACTCAACGCGCATATGCGAGAACTGTTGGGCCGCCAAGTGCGTTGCACGGTGCTGTTGTTCGCATTGCTGCACGTCCTGCCCGCGCACGGTGCGCAGCCTATCCGTCTCGCGATGATCGAAGCGTTCTCGGGTCCGTTCGCGAACGCCGGCGAGGCAGTTGCGCGCAATCTGCTGTTTGCCGTTGAGCGCGTCAACGCGCGCGGCGGCGTCAAGCTTGCCGGCGGTGCCCGCCCGCTGCAGCTCGAAACGCTTGATTCGAAGGGACAGGTGGAAGAAGCGCTGACGATGTTCCGGCGCGCGGCCGACGCGCGCATCCCGTTCGTTTTGCAGGGCAACTCTTCGGCAGTCGCCGCGGCGTTGATCGATACAGTCAACAAGCACAACGAGCGTGCACCGGCAGAACGCGTCTTGTTTCTAAATTATTCGGCGGTTGATCCGGCGTTGACTAACGAGCGATGCAGTCCGTGGCATTTTCGCTTCGACGCGCATGTCGGAATGCGGATGGCTGCGCTGATTGAAGCGCTGACAAGCGACGCGGGCGTATCGAAGGTCTATCTGCTCAACCAGGATTACAGCTTCGGCCAGCAGGTCGCTGCCACCGCACGCGCGATGCTCACGGAGCGCGCGAAGGCCGTGCGTGTCGTCGGAGACGAGCTCCACCCGGTTGGAAAGGTGCGCGACTTTGCACCGTACATCGCGAAAATCAGAGCGAGCGGCGCCGACACAGTCATTACCGGCAATTGGGGCAACGATCTGACGCTGCTAGTGCGTGCCGCGCGCGAGGCAGGGCTGACGACTAATTTCTATACGTTTTACGGCAACGGGCTGGGCGCACCCGCTGCGTTGGGTGATGCCGGTGTCGGACGTGTGTTCGCAGTAGCCGAATGGCATCCGAATGCTTCGCCACAATCGATGGAGGGTGTGTACCAGGGCTTTCGCGGCCGCTTTCCGCAGTCGCGCGATGATTTCTTTCAGGCTCGCACGACCGTGATGGTCGAGATGCTGGTACGAGCAATCGAAGCTGCAGGAACCGTCGAGGCGCTGGCGGTTGCGCGCGCGTTATCCGGGATGACCTTTTCCGCTTCGCAGGGCAATCCGCTGGGCCGCGTAACGATGCGAAGCGCAGATCATCAGTTGTTTGGCCCGCTGGTTGTTTCCGTAATGGATAGGCAGGGCACGTATGCGGTGCGCTATGACGTCGAAGGAAGCGGATACGGCTTTCGTTCGCGTTTGGTCGTGGCGTCATCGGACAGCGAGCATCCGACCCGGTGTCAGATGAATTGGCCGGCTCGTTGAGTTTTCACAGGAGAAGCAGCGGCTAGCGCAGCCGCGCCGGCTTCCCCAAATGCATGTGGCTACCAGGTCAGCCAGCTTTTTCGCCTGCGTTACAATTGCCAGCTTTTCACGGCACGGCCATCCTTCCGTGTCCGCGTGTGAAGTATCACTGAAAGGGACGCTATGTCTGTTGCAGATATCAACAAGTCGGAAATTGTCGCCAAGTATCAGCGCGCGCAGGCCGACACCGGATCGCCCGAAGTGCAGATTGCGCTGCTGACTGCGCGTATCAACGAGCTTACCGACCACTTCAAGGCGCACGTCAAGGATCATCACTCACGCCGCGGTCTGCTGAAAATGGTCAGCCGGCGCCGCAAATTGCTCGACTACCTGAAAGGCAAGAACCCCGATTCGTACAAGGGATTGATCGATTCTCTCGGACTGCGCAAGTAGTGTCCGGTACGAAACAACCAAGCCCGCGTGGACCCTCCGCGCGGGCTTTTTGCGTTCTGTCAGTGTGACCGAACGTCGCGAATGACAAAGGAATGACAATGTTTGAGAAAGTGACGAAGAGTTTTCCGTACGGCGAGCACACGGTGACATTGGAGACAGGTGAGATCGCTCGGCAGTCTGACGGCGCGGTGCTGTGTTCGGTCGGTGATACGGTGGTGTTGGCCACAGTCGTCGCGCGCAAGGAAGCCAAAGCGGGGCAGGACTTTTTCCCGCTGACAGTCGATTACGTTGAGAAGACGTACGCGGCGGGCCGCATCCCGGGCGGCTTTTTCAAGCGCGAAGGCCGACCGTCTGAAAAAGAAACGCTGACGTCACGCTTGATCGACCGGCCGCTGCGTCCGCTGTTTCCGGACGGCTTTTATAACGAAGTGCAGGTCGTCATCCACGTTCTTTCGATCGACGCCGAGATCGATTCGGACATCCCCGCATTGATTGGCGCATCGGCGGCGGTGTCGCTGGCGGGCATTCCTTTCAAGGGTCCGATTGGTGCGGCTCGCGTTGGCTATATCGATGGCCAGTATGTAATCAATCCGACGGCCACGCAGCTAAAAACTTCCCAAATGAATCTGATCGTTGCCGGCACCGAGCGCGCGGTGTTGATGGTCGAATCCGAAGCCGACCAGTTGCCGGAGGACGTGATGCTTGGCGGTGTGATGCACGGTCATCAGCAGATGCAAGCGGTAATCAACGCGATTCACGACCTGGTGCGCGATGCCGGCAAGCCCGCGTGGGAGTGGCAGCCGACGGCGAAGAACGAAGCGCTGATGGCATCGCTGGTGCAAAGCGCGGGTTCGTCGCTGCGTGACGCGTATCAGATGCGCAGCAAGCAGGCGCGCCAGAATCGCATCAAGGAAATTTATTCGTCGGCATCGAGCAGCGCGGGTGCGGATGTCGACGCCAACGAAGTCAATAACATTTTGTTCGATCTCGAAGCGAAGATCGTTCGCAGTCAGATTCTGGACGGCGAGCCTCGCATTGACGGCCGCGACACACGCACCGTGCGACCGATCGAGATTCGACTCGGCGTCTTGCCGCGCACGCACGGCTCGGCTCTCTTTACGCGCGGAGAGACACAGGCGCTGGTCATTGCAACGCTGGGGACCAAGCAGGACGAGCAGATCATCGACGCGTTGCAGGGAGAGTATCGCGAGCGCTTCATGCTTCACTACAACATGCCGCCGTTCGCTACCGGCGAGACCGGCCGCGTTGGAGCGCCGAAGCGACGCGAGGTTGGCCACGGCCGCCTGGCGAAGCGCGCACTGCTTGCGTGCCTGCCGTCATACGACGAGTTTCAGTACTCGTTGCGCGTCGTGGCGGAGATCACCGAATCGAACGGCTCGTCGTCGATGGCGTCGGTGTGCGGCGGCTGTCTCGCGCTGATGGACGCCGGTGTGCCAATGAAGGCGCACGTGGCCGGCGTCGCGATGGGGCTGATCAAGGAGGGCAACAAATTCGCGGTGCTGACCGACATTTTGGGTGACGAAGATCATCTGGGCGACATGGACTTCAAGGTGGCGGGTACCGCAAACGGCGTGACTGCGTTGCAGATGGACATCAAGATCGAAGGCATTACGCGCGAGATCATGCAGGTCGCACTGGCGCAGGCGAAGGAAGCACGTATGCACATCCTGCAGAAGATGCAGGATGCGATCGCAGTGTCACGCGGCGAGCTGTCGGCGTTCGCGCCGCGCATGATCAAAATGAAGATCAATCCGGAGAAGATTCGTGACGTGATCGGCAAGGGCGGCGCCGTCATTCGTGCGCTGACCGAAGAAACCGGCACGCAGATCGATATCGAAGACGATGGCACGATCATCATCGCAAGTGTCGATCAGGACAAAGGCCGCGAAGCGCAGCGCCGTATCGCGGAGCTCACTGCCGAAGTCGAGGTCGGCAAGGTTTACGACGGCACCGTGCTGCGCCTGTTGGACTTCGGCGCGATTGTGCAAATCCTTCCGGGCAAGGATGGCTTGCTGCACATCTCGCAGATTGCCAACGAGCGCGTCAATGCAGTGGCCGATTACCTGAAGGAAGGCCAGGCGGTGAAGGTCAAGGTGATCGAAGCCGATGAAAAGGGACGCGTGCGGTTGTCGATGAAGGCAGTAGCCGGCGAAGGCGTTGCCGCGGCTGCGCAGCAGCAGTAGGCCGCCGAGCATCTCCGCGCGGTCGAGCGCCGTGGCTTTATGAACCGCTTAGTAACTCGCGCATCCGTCCTGCTTGGCGCTCTCGTATGGGCGACCCTGCCGCTGGCGCAGACTCCTATGTCCACCGAACTTGCGGACCCGTACCTTTGGCTCGAAGAAGTCGACGGCGTGCGCGCGCTCGACTTTGCGCGCGTCGCGAGCACGCGCACTCTGTCCGAGCTGCGCGAGCGCCGGGAGTTCGCGCAGATCCGTGATGAGGTGCGCGAGGTGCTCGACTCGCGCGACCGGATCGCGCAGGTCGTCGTGCACGGCGAGCACCTTTATAACTTTTGGCAGGACCGCGCCAACCCCCGCGGTCTCTGGCGCCGCACAACATGGGATGAGTATCGCAAGCCGCAACCCGCGTGGGAAACCGTGCTTGACGTCGACGCGCTCGCCCGCGATGAGAAGGAAAACTGGGTTTGGAAGAACGCGCAATGCCTGCCACCGCGCGGTGAGCGCTGCCTGTTGAGCCTATCGCGCGGCGGCGGCGATGCGATCGTCGTGCGCGAGTTCGATCTTGGACAAAAGCAGTTCGTTGCCGACGGATTCGCACTGGCCGAAGCGAAGTCGGACGTCGATTGGCGCGATCGCGACACGATCTACGTCAGTACGGATTTCGGCGCCGGCAGCATGACCGACAGCGGCTATCCGCGCATCGTCAGGCGCTGGAGCCGAGGCACGCCGCTCGCGCAGGCAGTAACCGTCTTCGAAGGCCAGCGCACCGACGTCGGCGCCAGCGCATGGGTCGACCATGACGTGCGCGACGGCATAACGCGAATCACGGAAGGGGTACGCCGTTCGATCGCGTTCTACAACGGTGAAACATTCGTGTTGCGGGATGGCGCACCTGTGCGGCTTGACGTTCCGAATGATGCTGCCGCGCAGATCGTCGGTCCATGGCTTGTCGTGCGCTTGCGATCGGCGTGGAACGTCGGTGGCCGCTCTTATCCCGTGGGGGCACTGATCGTCACTAGTGCGCATGATTTTTTGAGCGGCAGGCGCGCGTTTGAAGTCTTGTTCGAACCAACGGCGCGTACCGCTCTGCAGAGCTGGTCAGCGACTCGCAATACGATCGTTCTGGACGTGCTCGACAACGTCCGCAGCCGCCTTTGGGTGATGACGCCCGGGGACGGCGGCTGGCGCAGCCTGGAAATTGCGTTGCCGTCGCTCGGAGCGGCGAACGCGCGCGCAGTCGATCGCTTCGCATCGGATCAGGTTTTTATTACGTATCAGGATTTCTTGACGCCACCGACGCTTTTCATCGGTGTGGCGAGTGAGCCCGTGCAGGCACTGAAATCGATGCCCGCCTTCTTCGACGCGTCGCGCATGGCGGTCCAGCAGCTTGACGTGAGGTCGCGAGACGGCACGCGCGTGCCGTACTTTGTTATCGGCCAGCGCGGCGTCAGAAATGCGCCGACCATGCTTTACGGCTATGGCGGCTTCGAAAATGCACTCGAGCCGTTTTACAGCGGTGCACTCGGCCGTGCATGGCTGGCGCGCGGCGGCGTGCTCGTCATCGCGAACATCCGGGGCGGTGGGGAGTTCGGCCCGGCATGGCATCAGGCGGCGCTGAAAGAAAAGCGTCAGAACGCTTTCGATGATTTTATTGCGATTGGCGAGGACCTCGCGCGGCGCGGTATCGCGCAGCCGAAACAGATCGGCATCCGCGGTGGCAGCAACGGCGGTTTGTTGGTCGGTGCCGCGCTGACGCAGCGCCCAGAGCTGTTCGGCGCCGCGGTCGCGCAGGTGCCGCTGCTGGACATGAAGCGCTACAACAAATTGCTCGCGGGCGCGAGCTGGATGGCCGAGTATGGCGACCCCGACGTGCCCGATCAATGGGCGTATATCGCGAAGTATTCGCCGTACCAGAATGTGCGGAAGGATGCGCGCTACCCGCCAACGCTGTTCGTTACGTCGACGCGTGACGATCGCGTGCATCCTGCCCACGCGCGCAAGATGTTCGCGCGAATGCGCGAGCAGGGGCACGACGCTTGGTATTACGAAAACATTGAGGGTGGTCACGGCGCCGCGTCGAACAACGAGCAGCGCGCGCTAATGGCGGCGATCGAATACACGTTCCTCTGGAAACATCTCGGAGGAAAACAGTGAGCGCGACTTCGATGCGCGCGATCGAGATCGCGCAGCCCGGCGGCCCGGAAGTTTTGAATTTGACCGAACGCTCGCTACCCCAGCCGACTGAAGGCGAAGTGCTGATACGAGTGCAGGCCGCGGGCGTAAATCGGCCAGATGTTCTGCAACGCAAAGGCGCCTATGCGCCGCCCGCCGGGGCGTCCGATCTACCCGGATTGGAAATTTCGGGCACCATCGAAGGCGGCTATGTACAAGACTCGAATTTCGAGATCGGCGACGAAGTGTGCGCGCTGGTTGCAGGCGGTGGCTACGCGGAGTTTTGCGTGGCGCCAGTTGAACAATGCTTGCCGAAGCCGCGCGCACTTTCATTTGCCGAGGCGGCAGGATTGCCCGAGACGTATTTCACGGTATGGAGCAACGTGTTCGATCGTGCGCGGCTCTCGCCCGGCGAATCACTGCTCGTGCAGGGCGGTTCGAGCGGGATCGGCGTTGCCGCGATTCAGTTAGCGGCCGCGCTTGGCAACACCGTTTATGCGACAGCTGGAAGCGACGAGAAATGTGCAGCATGCGTCGAGCTCGGTGCGAAGCGCGCGATAAACTACCGTGCCGAGGATTTCGTCGCAGTGCTGAAACAGGAAACTGCGGGCCGCGGCGTCGATGTGATTCTCGACATGGTTGCCGGCGATTATCTGGCGCGCGAAATCGAGTCGTTGGCCGACGACGGGCGTCTCGTTTTCATCGCGCTGCTCGGCGGCTCCAAGGCACAGCTCGACATGAGCGCCGTTCTGCGGCGCAGGCTGACGGTAACGGGGTCAACACTGCGCCCGCGGTCGGTAGCGTTTAAAGCAGCGATAGCGAAACAGTTACGGGAAGTCGTTTGGCCGTTGATTGAAGCCGGGCGCATAAAGCCGGTCTTGTTTCGCACGTTTCCACTTGCACACGCGTCTGAAGCGCACCGGTTAATGGAATCGAGTCAGCACGTCGGCAAGATCGTTCTGACGGTGGGCGAGAAAGCCGGGCACGCGCGATGAATCCGCGCCGTGCGCTCGTTGCTGCCAACTGGAAGATGAACGGATCGCGCGCCGCCAACGATTCGTGGCTGAGAGAATTCGCCGCGCACAAGCGCGCGCTGGTGTGCGACGTGGTTATCGCTGCCCCTTACGTTTATCTGGAACAGCTGCGGCAGGCGTTGGGCTGCGACGAGATTGCGGCACAGGATGTATCAGCACGCGAGTTGGGGGCATTTACCGGCGACGTCGCTGTAGAGATGCTCAGTGATACGGGTTGCGGCTGGGTTATCGTCGGACACTCGGAGCGTCGGCAATGGCATGGAGAGACCGATGCCGATGTTGCAGCAAAGGCCGAGCGTGCGTTGCGTGCGGGGTTGCGGCCGATCGTCTGCATCGGCGAAACGCTGCAGCAGCGCGAAGCGCATCAGACGAATGCCGTGCTGAGCTCGCAACTCGCGGCGGTACTGGATCGAGTCGGCGCGCAGGGATTGTCCAGCGGGGCACTGGCGTATGAGCCGGTGTGGGCGATCGGGACCGGCCGGACGGCTTCTCCGCAGCAGGCGCAGGAAGTGCACGCGGCATTGCGTGAACAGATTGGAAGCGGCGCTGCCGGCGTGAGAATCCTGTACGGCGGCAGCGTGAAGCCGGCGAATGCGGCGGAGCTGTTGGCGCAGCTGGATATCGACGGTGGGCTGGTGGGCGGCGCGTCGTTGATTGCAGGCGACTTTCTTGCGATTTGTAATGCCGTGCCCAAGTAACATCGCCCAATCGAAGAGTCAACAAGGATCGTGAAATGGCCTGGCTAACCACATTGCTGATCGTCGTGCAGGTGATTGCGGCGCTTGCTGTCATCGTGCTGGTGCTGCTTCAGCACGGCAAAGGGGCCGACATGGGCGCAGCGTTCGGCGGCGGCGCATCCGGGAGCTTGTTCGGCGCGACCGGCTCGGCGAACTTTTTGTCGCGCACTACCGGCGTTGTCGCAACGGTGTTCTTTTTAGCGACGCTTGGGCTGGCGTACACGGGGACTGCAAGCAAACGCCCCGCGTCGGACACGGGTGGCGTGATGGGAACCGTACCTGCTAGCACGCCGGCCCCGGCGCCGAAAGACGTCCCCACACCGAGCGGTCAAGCCCCGCAAAGTGCTCCGCCGGCAGTCGTTCCAGCCTTGCCTTCAAGCGCGACGCCGCCAGCGGCTCCGGCAACTTCGGACGCGCCGCCGAAGCCGAGTGACATTCCGAAATAGGCAACGCATCGAAAGCGCACGCAGCGCGCATGTAAAATCTCGCCGGATTTCCACTGCCCACGTGGTGGAATTGGTAGACACACCATCTTGAGGGGGTGGCGGCGAAAGCTGTGGGAGTTCGAGTCTCCCCGTGGGCACCACGATTGCAAGTCGTAGCGGCGCACAGTGATTCTCGAAAATTACCTTCCGATCTTGCTGTTCATTCTGGTGGGGCTGGCGATCGGTGCGGCACCGATGTTGATCGGTGCGGTGCTTGGGCCGCGCAACCCGGATCCCGAAAAGCTGTCTCCGTATGAATGCGGTTTCGAAGCGTTTGAAGATGCGCGCATG
>DATLOA010000417.1:0-13232 GCA_035536515.1 Burkholderiaceae bacterium
TAAACTTGATCTCGAGCGTTCGATTGTTTGCCAGCAGGTTGTTCAGGTCGCGATAGAAAAATCGATATTTCCAGATCTGCTCGAACAGCAGGTGCAGGAACAACCAGGCATCTTCGACATTTGCCGAACGCCCGGTCGGCACCGCCAGCAGCTGGTCCATCTCCCGCTCGAACTCCTGGAAGATGCAGTTGATGATGTCGTCTTTGTTCTTGAAGTGGTAATACAAATTGCCCGGCGAGATCTTCATCTCCTCCGAGATCAGCGTCGTGTTGACGTTGGGTTCGCCAAAGTCGTTAAACAGCCGCAGTGAGACATCAAGAATACGTTCGCGGGTGCGGCGCGGCGGCTTGCGGTTCATCTGTGAAGAATAGCGCTGCGACCCGCAGCGCTAACGTAAGGCCGCGATGCCTCAGGCCGAAGCCCTCTTGGCCGTCTTCTTTGCACTTTTCGCGGGTTTCGCCGACCCCTGGCGTGCCGCCTTTGCTTTGGTCGCTGAAGCGACACTCCGGCTCAGCTCCTCGACTCTCTTTGCGAGCGCGTTGATTTCACGATTGGTCGGGACACTTAGGCGATTCAGTGCGCGCTCCACGCGTGCTTCGAACACGCCCTCCAGTTTGTCCCAGGTACCAGTGGCTTGCTTTTGCAGTCCAGCAGCGACCTGCGTGACCCTGCTTGTGACATCGTTCACGCGGCCGGTGACGTCGCTCACTTTATCCTCGGTGGCTTTCATCGTGCGCTGTTGCATGGAGCTACCTTCACGTACCAGCGCCTTGAACACTTTTTGACCTTCTTCCTGCGCCTTGGCAAATGCGCCGAGACCCGCCAGCCAGATTTCGTGAGCGGATTCTTTGATCGCGCCGGAAAGTTGACTGTCACCGCGTGATTTGTTCGCCATCGCCTTCAGCTTCTTGACCATTCGCCGCTCCTGTTATGAAAATTGGTCCGCGAGTGTAGAAGCTGGCTGTCGTTCAGAACAACGATCGTTATAGAACTGAGGCTCTAAGTGCGGCGCTAAACTGCCTCCGACATTCAGAACAACAGGCTTGGGGGAGACCTCCGATGACTTACTTCGTCACCGGCGCCACTGGCTTTATCGGCAAGCGCCTCGTCAAGAAACTGCTCGCGCGTCGTAACACCGTTGTCTACTTCCTGATCCGGCAGGAAAGCCGCGATAAAGTGTCGGAGCTTCTCGACTACTGGGACGCGGACGAAGCGCGCGCTGTGCCGATCGTTGGAGACTTGGTCAAGCCGCTGCTCGGACTACCGAAGGCTGATCAGAGGAAACTCACAGCGCGGGTCGAACACTTCTTTCACCTGGCTGCGGTGTACGACCTAAAAGCCGACGCCGAACAGCAAGTCGCGATCAACGTCGACGGCACGAAGAATGCGGTGGCGCTGGCGAATGAAATTGAGGCCGGCATCTTCCAGCACGTGTCGTCTATCGCTGCAGCCGGCATGTACGAAGGCGTTTTTCGCGAGGACATGTTCGCTGAGGCTGAGGGCCTCGATCATCCTTACTTTGCGACCAAACACGAGTCGGAGAAGATCGCCCGCGGCGAGACCCGTATGCCATGGCGTGTTTATCGCCCCGGCCTAGTCGTCGGCGACAGCCGGACCGGCGAGATGGACAAGGTCGACGGGCCGTACTACTTCTTCAAGCTGATTCAGAAGATGCGAGAGATGCTACCGCCGTGGATGCCGATGGTTGGGCTAGAGGGCGGGCGCATCAACATTGTGCCGGTTGACTTTGTCGTCGATGCGATCGATCACATCGCGCATAAAAAGGGCCTCGACGGACAGGCTTTCCATTTGGTCGACCCGACGCCGTATCGCGTGGGCGACGTTCTGAACATCTTTGCGCGTGCCGCACACGCGCCGAAGTTTTCGCTGCGAGTCAACGCGGCTTTGCTTGGGTTCGTGCCCAGCAGCGTCAAGAAGGGCTTGCTTGCGCTGACGCCAGTGCGCCGCATTCGCAATGCGGTGATGAAAGACCTCGGTTTGCCCGATGACATCATTAATTTTGTCAACTACCCCACGCGGTTCGATGCGCGCGACACCACTGCCGCACTGAAAGGTAGCGGCATTGCCGTTCCGCGGCTCGAGGACTACGCGTACCGGTTGTGGGACTACTGGGAGCGGAATCTTGATCCCGACCTGTTCATTGACCGCACGTTGAAGGGTCAGGTGCAGGGAAAGGTGGTGCTGGTCACGGGTGGCTCATCGGGAATCGGTCTGGCGGCGGCACACAAGCTCGCGCAGGCCGGTGCTGTCACCGTAATCGTCGGTCGCGAGCAGGAGAAGCTAGACATTGCGAAGAGAGAGATCGATGTTGCGTTGAAAAGCAAGAACGGAGACGCAACAGAGGGCGGGCAAGTTGTCACTTACTCGGCCGATCTTGCAAGTCTCGAAGGCTGCGACGCTATGGTCGCGTGGCTGGTCGACAAATATGGCGGCGTTGACGTGCTGATCAACAACGCGGGGCGCTCAATCCGCCGGGGCATCGAATCGAGCAAGGAACGCTTCCACGACTTCGAACGAACGATGCAGCTGAATTATTTCGGCTGTCTGCGCGTGACAATGGGTCTGCTGCCCGGCATGGCGGCAAAGCACAAAGGCCACGTCGTCAACATCTCGTCGATCGGCGTGTTGACCAATGCGCCGCGCTTTTCAGCCTACGTCGCATCGAAGGCGGCGCTGGATGCGTGGACGCGTTGCGCGGCGTCCGAATACCTCGACGTCGGCGTGACCTTCACGACCATCAACATGCCTCTAGTGCGCACGCCGATGATTGCGCCGACCAAGATTTATCAGAACGTGCCGACGTTATCGCCGGAAGAGGCGGGTGACCTGATTGTGCAGGCGGTTGTCTACAAGCCGGTGCGCATCGCAACTCGGCTGGGCGTGTTCGGCCAGGTGCTGCATGCACTCGCGCCGCGGGTTGCACAAATCGTGATGAACACGACGTTCAGGATGTTTCCGGATTCGGACGCGTCGAAGGGCGCGAAGGAAGGGGAGAAGACGAAGGCGACGGCCGATCAGATCGCTTATGCAAATCTGATGCGAGGGATTCACTTCTAGGCCGGCCTACCACCTGTATCAACTTCGTCAGAACTTCGTCACTCGCCGTCATCGCCAGGTGCCCGATTTTGTCGAACCACACCACCTCAACGGACGCCAAGACTTGTGACTCCCGCGGAACCACTAGGTTGTCGTGTTGGCTTGCGAAGCATATGAACTCAACCGGCTCTTCGCTTTCCGCCAACCGCTGCACGTACTCGCTCTTGCGCCGCATCTGCCGTGTATTTTTCCCATGCGCAAAGCGTGCGAAGACCGTGCCGTGGTGTGGAGTGCAGATGGTGACCACGCGCGCCACCGCATCGTGACCCTTCGCGCGCAGCAGAGCGCGAGCGGCCAGGCCTCCCATGCTGTGGCAGACAAGCGTGACTTTTTCCGCGCCGCTTTCGGCACGCAACTTTTCTATCGCTTGGTGCAACGCTTCAGCATAATCTTCGACGACCGAGTAAACAGGTTCGAGGCTGATCGTGGCAACGTTCCAATCGCGTGGTAGTCCTTCGCGAACCCAACGTCGCCATGAAGCGCGATTGCACATGTAGCCGGGAATCAGCAAGACGGCCGGCCGCGCAGCATCGTTGACGATCGGACGCTCCGGAAAGTTTGCGCGCCAGGGTTGATCAATATTAAACACGACGAATGATCGCCATGACTCGGCTAGCCATACTCGCAACGCATCGATTACGCCGAGGCGCGCAATGGGCCGGCGATCGATCAGCGCGCCGGTGATGAACTCCACGCCAAGCGGAAGCGCGTGAATTAAAAGCGGAAGCAGCAAGCCGATCGCGATCGCGATCCATAGCGACGCACCCAGATCGACCAACCACACCGCCACGACGATGGCAAGCGCGATAGTCAGCAACGAAGAAATGCGCAGGATGCGACCGAGCATCAGCCTTGCCTGCGCTCGTACGCGTCGTCAATATCGAGATACGCCCACGCGCGCGTCGTGAACGGGTGTCGACGATAACCAAGCAGCCACGGTTGCGCGAGATCGAGCTGTATCCGGTGCAGATGAAACTTGTACGGCATATAGGCGACGAGCAAACGGGACGCCTCGCGCAAGGTTGACAGCCGTTCGGGGCCATCGGGCAGCGTACGTTGACGCTCGTATAGCTCGTCATACGCTTTCGATGCGAAGCGAGCATCGTTGGCCGACCCCTTGTTCGGTCCGTAAGCAAGGCTGAAGAACAACTCGCTGTCAGGCTCCTGCGCCTGCCACGCAAAGTTCCAAATCATCAAACTGCCGGCGAGCGATTGCTTAACGAGCTCCGGCCACTGCGCGATGCGAAACTCGATCTTCAAGCCAATGGCTTTCATATAACGTCGCCATTGCTCGCTCTGCCGGCGATCGATTTCTGACGGCGATGCCGCCTTCTCGAGAATTAATGGCGATCCGTCGGGCTGCTCGCGCCAGCCATCGCCGTTGCGATCGATGTAGCCGTAAGTATCGAGCAGCGCCTTCGCTTTCGCAGGACTGTATTCGGACATGCCGCTGCGCCATTGCGGGTCATAGCCGAAAGTGCCGGGAACGATCGGCGACTGCGCCGGCACGCCATAGCCCTTAAAGACTTGTCGGATGTAATCGTCGTTGTCGAAGCCTAAACTGATGGCGCGCCGCAAAGCGACTTTGTCGGGCGTGTAACCGCCGACCAGCGGATCCTCCATGTTGAACGAGCTCATCGTCAGGTCGGCCATCGGCGTCACGTCAAGCCGCACGCCGCGCCGCGCGAAATTGGGCGCTAGCTTGCCGTTTGGCGCGACCAGCGTCCCATATTCAACCGGCACGAGCACGTGATCGAGCCCGCCCTGCTCGAACGACAGCAAACGTGGCTGCGCCTCCTGAATGATCGTCACTTCAACACGGTCGACCAACGGAATGCGCCGGCCGCGCAGCCGCTCCACGTCGCCTGCGAGCTGCGGCGAATCCGCTGGCGCAGCGAAACCGTAAATCTCTTCACGGTAAGTCGGATTGCGCTCGAGAACGATTCGCGACGTGCGGGTCCATTGCGTCAGCCTGAACGGCCCAGTACCGACCGGATGCGCCATGATCTGATCGCCGTACGCATCGACGACTTCACGGGCCACGGCACCCAAAGGATTCGCTAATGCCAACGTATTAACGAACCGAGGGTTCGGTCGCTCGAGCCGCACTTGAAACGTATAGCGGTCGAGCACTCGCAATCCCTCGACCTCGCTCGTGTAATCGAACTGCTGCTTATCCTTCAGCGCTCGCTGGCGAAGTCGCTCGATGCCGACGATGCGCGCCGCTTCCAGAACGAACAGCACTTGGCTTTTCCAGCGCGGATCGAACACGCGCTTGATCGAATAAACATAGTCGGCAGCGATCAGCTCGCGCCGCTTACCCTTGAATGCCAGGTCGTTCTGGAAAAAAATGCCGGGGGCAAGGCGAATCGTGAAGGTGCGGTGATCGGCGGAAACTTCTGGAAGCGCAGCCGCGGTATTTGGCACCAAGCGCACGGGCCGCTCTATAAAGTCATAGCGCAGTGGCGCGTCGAAGATGTGGCTGATGATGGTGTTCGAGAAGTAATCCTGTGTTTGTGCAGGATCGAAGCCGGTTTCGGGGACTTGAAAACAGACGCGGAGTGTTTTGGATACGGAGCTCCGCGATTTTGAGGCAGACGTTGGTCGGGCCAGCATGCCGGCGGCGCCGGCGCTAAGAAAACGGCGGCGGTCCACTCTAAATGGACGGACGCGCCGCCATGTCTACGTCGATATGCTTAAAAAAGTCGCGCCCAAACGGGTGACGCCGATATCCAATCAGCCACGGGTGCATTACGTCATTGAGGAAACGATGTCCATGAATCTTGTAAGGCATGTATGTAAGGAACCACCGCTTCATCTCATGAATGATGGCGTTACGTTCGGGACCATCGGGCATTTGGCGCTGCTGGTCGTATAGGCGGTCGTACTGCTCGAGCTTGAATCGCGCGATGTTGCTGGCGCCAATGTCTCGGCTGTTTCCCAGTGCTAGAAACGAATCCGGATCACTTCCCGTTGCACTCCATCCGAGCAGCCATATCATCAGCTTGCCAGCGCGCGCGCTCTTCATGTTTTCCGGCCACTGGTTCACTTTGAACGCCACCCGTAGCCCGATCGCATCGAGCTGCCGTTTCCAAACCTCGTTAAACGCTCTATCAAGCTGGCTCGATTCGGTCGCGAATTCCAGCGTTAGCGGTGAGCCGTCTGGCTGCTCACGCCAGCCGTCTCCATCGCGATCGACGTAGCCGTAGGTGTCAAGCAAAGCCCGCGCGCGCGGCCGGTCAAACGTATTCATTTCACTGACGAAAGACGGGTCATACCCGGAGGTCAGCGGCGGAACCTGCGAATGCGCCGGCATCAGGGCACCGCGTCGTACCAGCCGGATTTCCTCTTCAAGGTTGTAACCCAGGCTAATGGCGCGCCGTAACGCCACGCGCTCAGGCTGGTAGCCGCCAATAATCGGATCGTCCATGTTGAAGAATGTGACGACCACGTCGGGATTGACCATCCGCTCGAGCAGAATTTCACGCTTTGCCAACGCCGGTGCGATCTTCCCATTCGGTGCGGCCACGTTGATGAAGTCGAGTGGCACGTTGACTGCATCTTGCTCCGCACTCAAGAAGGCAAGCCAACGAGGCTGACTCTCCTCGATGATTGATAGCTCCACGCGATCGACCATTGGCAGCTTGCGGCCTTTTAGTTTTGCGAGTATCCGTTGCCCGCGAGCGTCATCGGCTGCTGGCTGGGCGTCATAGAATTCATCGCGAAAGCCGGGGTTGCGCTCAAGAACAATGCGCGACGAGCGCTTCCATTGAGCGAGTCGAAATGGCCCAGTGCCGACCGGGTGCGCCATGATGTCGTTGGGATAGGCCTCAACGACTTCGCGTGCGACCGCACCGAACACCCGGGCATCCGAGAGATTCTCGTAGAAGCGGGGGCTCGGCTCAGCGAGCCTGATTTGGAACGTGTAGCGATCAAGGACTCGAGCGCCTTCGATTTCGCGATCGTAATTAAAGCTTCGTCCAGATTGGGCGTCCTTGCGCAGATCCGCCAGACCTACAACTTTTG
The DNA here is from genome assembly GCA_035536515.1 of Burkholderiaceae bacterium. GTDB lineage: Bacteria > Pseudomonadota > Gammaproteobacteria > Burkholderiales > Burkholderiaceae_F > JACCZX01. The sequence continues at coordinate 7,144 of DATLOA010000417.1, forward strand.
CGTTCTCAACAGTGGGCCATAGGGGACTCTTCCAACGTGGATCAGCGACACGCTTTAGCTGATACACATAGTCAGCCGCAACAACTTCGCGCGGTTTGCCACTAAACGCTGCGTCTTCCTGGAAGAAAATGCCTGGGCGGATTCGTACCGAGATGGCCCGGAAGTCCGTTGAAATCTCTGGCATGGCCGCCGCCGTTCGGGGTTTCAATACGGGCGGGCTTGCAAGAAAATCGTATTGAAGCGGCGCCTCGAAGATGTTGGCTACAACGTAGTTCGAATACAGATCAGAGATTTGCGCCGGATCAAATCCAGTTTCAGCCGCGACAAATGCCCACCGGAAAACCTTCTGTGTTGGCTGTTGTGAGAACGCTGTCCGCGAAATTGCGCCCGCGGTAGCAATCACACCGCCTGTTTGCAAAAACCCTCGCCGGCTCACCTAGTCGCCTTTGCCTGAGCTTCCGCGTCGATGTCGACGTACTGCCACCAATCGGTCCAATACGGTGGACGCCGGTAGCCGTGCAGCCACGGCTGTGCGATATCAGTGTGAATGCGATGGACACCCCACTTGTACGGCGCATGGGCAATCAGAAGCCGCTTGGCGTCGTCAAACAACTGCAGGCGCTCAGGCCCATCGGGCAGCAACCGCATCTTGTTGTAGATGGCGTCGAACTCTGCGCTCTTGTAGCGCGACAGGTTTTGTCCACCGATGTGGGAGCTTGCGCCGCGATCAAGCACCGGCTGACTGTCGGGGGCTTCGGCCGAAAGTCCGGCGCGCCACATCATGTACTTGCCGGCGCGCGTGTTCTTCAAATTCTCGGGCCATTTGGCGATGCGAAAGTCGGTGCGGATGCCGACGAGGCTCATGTCCTTGCGAACCAGCTCCGCGAGTTGTCGGTTTGCTTGGCTTGGCTCGGAAGAGACTTCGAGCAGCAACGGATCGCCGTTGGGCTGATCGCGCCAACCATCCCCGTCGCGATCGACATAGCCGTACATGTCGAGAAGCGCCTTCGCGCGCGCCAAGTCGTACTCGCCGTTTTCACTGCGAAAATCCGCGCTGAATCCCACCGTGTGCGGCATCGTGGGCGCCTGTGCGGGGATCGCCTGATTTTTGCGCGCAAGCCGAATCTCCTGTTGCGTATTAGTGGCCAGATTGATGGCTCGTCGCAACGCGATTTTTTCCGGCGAGTAACCGCCAAGCACCGGATGGTCCATGTTGTAGATGGACATCGTGATGTCGGCCCCGAGCAGTCTATAAAGCTGCATATTCTGGCGAGCCAGGTTGGGCGCCAGCTTCCCGTTCGGAGCAGCGACGTTGATGAACTCGTTCGCGATTCGCTCCATCAGATCTTGTTGTTTGTTCAGAAAGGACAACCATCTCGGCTGTTGTTCCTCGATGATCGAAACCTCGACGCGATCGACCATCGGCAAGCGGCGACCGCGAAAGCGCTGCAGTAACGCCTGGCCCTCGACATCATCCGCATCCGGTTCTTCGTCGTACGTCAACTCCCGATATGTCGGGCTTCGCTCGAGAAGGATCAGAGACGAGCGCCGCCATTCGGCGAGACGAAAAGGCCCGGTACCCACGGGGTGAGCCGCGATTGCGTCGCCATACGCCTCCACCACTTCACGAGCGACCGCACCATAGAGATCGCCTTGAGCCAGTACGTGCAGCAGGCGCGGCCGCGGCTCGGCGAGTTTGAACTGCAGTGTGTACCGATCGAGTGCGCGAATACCTTCGACCTCGCGGTCGTAGTCGAACGGCTTTTTGGATTTAAGTGCGGCATCGCGCAGCTGTGCCATGCCGAACAGCTTCTCGTCGGCCAGCTTGGAATAGCTGGGCGACTTCCATCGCGGATCGAAGAAGCGCTTGAACGAATAGACATAGTCTTGGGCCGTGAGCTCGCGCTTTTGCCCCTTGAACGCCGGATCGTCCTGAAAAAAAATGCCAGGCCTCAGCCTGATCGTCCACACACGAAAGTCTTCTGAAACCTGCGGCATCCCGTCTGCAGTATTCGGTTTGATTTTGAATGGCCGTGCGAGGTGGTCGTATCGATACAGCCCGTCGAAGATGTTCGGGGTGACGGTGCGCGAGTAGAGATCAGTGATCTGCGCAGGATCAAAGCCGGTCTCGGCGATAGGAAATGCGTACCGCAGTATCTTCGCCTGCTGTGCGCCGGCCATCCCAGGTAACGAACCCAGCGCGCATGCAATGAGCAATGTAAGGATGCGACCGCTCATCCGAACGCCTTTGCTTGCATCTCAGCGTCGATGTCAACGTAGACCCACCAGTCGCGCCAGAACGGCGGCCGCCGAAATCCAATCACCCACGGCCAGGCGAGGTCTGTGAGGATGCGGTGCACGTGGTACTTGTACGGCACGTAGGCACTGATGATGCGCTTAGCCTCGTAGAACAGGCGCTCGCGCTCGGGTCCGTTAGGCAGCGTTCGGATCAGGTTGTAAACGCGGTCGAACTCTTTGTGCTCGAACCGCGCAAGATTTTGCCCGCCCTTGTGCGAAGTGGCCATGATGTCCAGCGACAGGCGGCCATCGGGTGAGGCCGCGCTGTAGCCGAGGTTCCACGCCATCAGCTTGCCGGCGCGCGCAGACTTCAAATTCTCGGGCCACTTAGCCGTCACAAATTCGACGCGGATCCCGAGGGCAGTGAGATCCTTGCGGCGCAGTTCATCCCGCTGGCGAGCACGCTGATCGGGCGTCGTGGCCCACTGCAGCAGCAACGCGCTACCGTCCGGCTGCTCGCGCCAGCCGTCGCCGTCGCGATCGATGTAGCCGTAAGTGTCGAGCAGCGCGCGCGCGTGGGGCAGGTCGTGGCCCGGCACCAAATACTCCTTGTCGTAGCCGACGATGTTGGGCATCAGTCCCGAATGAGCCGGCACGGCCTGGCCACGCCAGTAAAGACGAATTTCTTGATCAATGTCGGTCGACAGGCCAATCGCGCGGCGCAGCGCTACCTTGTCCGGCGTGTACCCGCCGACGATCGGATCTTCCATGTTGAAGTAGGACAGTGTGATGTCCGACGCCAGTACGCGGTACATCTGGACATTCTGCTTGGCGAGAAAGGGCGCGAGCTTGCCATTCGGCACGGCGGTATTTACGAAGTCGAACGGTAGCTGCCACGAGACGTCCGATTGTTTGTTCAGAAACGACAGCCAGCGCGGCTGCACTTCTTCGATAATCGAAACCTCGACGCGGTCGACCATCGGCAGTCTGCGACCCTTGAATTTTGCCCGCAGTGCATGACCTTCGACGTCCTCGGGGTTCGGATGCGCGTCATAAAAGACTTCGCGATACGTCGGATTACGTTCGAGCACGATGCGCGACGAACGCCGCCATTCGGCGAGCCGGAACGGGCCGGTGCCGACCGGATGCGCCATCATAGTGTCGCCATACATTTCGACGACTTCGCGCGCGACAGCGCCGTACAGGCTGGCATCGGCCAGCGCCTCGTCGAAACGAGGGTTGGGATCACCGAACTCGAAGCGGATCGTGTAGCGGTCCAGCGCGCGAAGTCCCTCGATTGGCGTGTCGTAATCGAACGCCTGTTTGCCTTTCAGTGCAGACTCGCGCAGCGCGGCCACGCCGACAATCTTCAGGTCCGCGAGGCTCGCCAGCAGAGGCGACTTCCAGCGCGGATCAAAAAAGCGCTTGTACGCATAAACGTAGTCAGCGGCGACAAGCTCACGTCGTGCCCCCTTAAACGCAGCATCGTTCTGAAAGTAGATGCCGCGCTTTAGCCGCACGATCCATACGCGGAAGTCGGCTGATACTTCCGGCATGGAGTCGGCGCTCGCTGGCCGTATCTCGTAGGGCCGTGCTAGGTAGTCGTAGCAATAGGGCGACTCGAAGATATGCGACGTCACAATGCGTGAGTACAAATCGTTGATCGCGGCGGGATCGAACCCAGTCTCCGCCACCTCGAACGCATAACGTAAGACCTTCTGACCGCTCTGAGCCGATGCTTGCACAGAGCTAGAAGCCGCTAGTGGAAGCGCGCTGAGCGCCTTAAGCGTCTCGCGGCGGCTAAACGCACTCATGCGCTGCGCTCGCCTTTCATATCATTGTCGATATCGATGTACTTCCACATCGCGCGCATGAACGAGTGGCGGCGATAGCCCACGACCCACGGATGAAAGATTGCCGTCTCGATCCGATGACCGACGAACTTGTATGGCGCATAGGCGACGAATAGTTTCTTTGCCTGCAGAAAGAGAGCGTCACGCTCTGGTCCATCAGGCAACGTTCTCTGCAGCGCATACAACTTGTTGTATTCCGGAAGGTTGAAACGCGAGTGATTCGCCTGCCCTATGTTCTGACTGTTCCCTAGCGCGAGAAACACATCGCCGTCCGGCTGGGTAGCTACCCAGCCGACGCGCCACATCATCAACTTCCCCGCGCGCGAATTCTTTAAGTTCTCTGGCCACTTGGCGGGCTTGAACTGCATGTTGATGTTGACCGCGGCCATGCTCTTTTGCCAGATCTCGTCCAGCGCTCGAGTGAAGGGGTCCGGCTGCGTGGCCATCTCGATCGTCATTGGTCGACCATCGGGAAGGTCGCGCCAGCCGTCGCCATCGCGATCGATATAGCCAAATGCATCGAGCAGCGCTTTGGCGCGCGCGGGGTTGTACTCGCTCATCTCGCTCTTGAATGCCGGGTCGTAGCCTGCGGTCAACGGTGACACTGGCGATTGCGACGGCATCGATTGGTTTTTACGTACCAGACGAATTTCATTGTCGATCGAATAGGCCAGACTAACCGCGCGCCGCAACGCGACCTTTTCGGGGCCGTATCCGCCGACAAGGGCGTGTTCCATATTGAACAGTGCCATGTCAACGCTCGCCCGGTAGTCCCGGTCCATTTGGATGCCCCGCTTGACCAGGTTGGGCGCTAGCTTGTTATTGGGAAGGATGAGGTTTGCAAGGTCATACGGAATCTCGTCGACCAGATCGTGTTCGCTGTTGAGGAATGCGAGCCAGCGCGGTTGATTTTCTTCGATGATGTAAATCTCTACGCGATCGATCAGCGGTAGCTTGCGGCCTCTCATTCTTGCCGCCGCTTTTGCACCGTAATCATCGGTTGGTTGTTCGTTATAAAAATCGTCCCGATAACCCGGATTCTTCTCCAGCACGATGCGCGAAGAGCGGCGCCAGTCGGCCAGCCGATACGGCCCCGTCCCCACGGGATTAGCCATCATTGCCTTCTCGTCGTACATCTCATCCACTTCGCGTGCCACTGCGCCGAGGAACGAGCTGTTGGCGAGGTGAAAGTGGAAGCGCGGACCCGGGTCGCCGAGCTTGATGCGCAGCGTGTAACGGTCGAGTGCTCGAACGCCTTCGACCTCACGGTCATAGTCGAACTTCGCACCCTTTAAGGCCGCTGCTCGCAGCTCCGATAGGCCTAGCAGCTTCGAGTTTTCCAGCAGCGTGACGTTTTGGCTTTTGAACTTTGGGTTGTAGAAGCGCTTGATCGAGTACACATAATCCTGTGCGACCAACTCGCGCCGCTGGCCTTTGAACGCCGGATGATCCTGGAAGTAGATGCCCGGACGTATGCGAACGGTGATCGTTGTGAAGTCGGCCGAAATTTCTGGCAGCGCTTCCGCAGTGTTCGTTACGACTTTCGCAGGACGTGCGAGGAAGTCGTACGCCAGCGGCGCATCAAAAATGTTGGCGACGATCGAACTGGAATAAAAATCGTTGACCTGTGCCGGGTCGAAGCCGGTTTCAGCGACGCGGAATGCGTAACGGAGAACCTTCTGTGGCCCACTGCCTGCTGAAGACTGCGCACCAGCAATCGGGGAAGCGGCCGCGGGCAATGCCAGCATCGACTTTGCAAATGCGCGCCGGCTTTTCGAAACTCGTTTTGTCATTTGAACGTGCTCCGGGTCAAAGCACACCCTACGCCGACTTGTGCTGCGCGCCGGCAACGGCATAATCCGCGCTTTCGCGCCCCCGCCAGAAGGCAGCTCGGTTGGCCGCATACATCTTACGCAGACTGTGGCAGATGGTCCCGACGCTGGCCGGGGTCATTCTGTTCGTATTCTTCCTGTTCAAGTTCTTCGGCGGCGACCCGGC
>DATLOA010000418.1:0-2716 GCA_035536515.1 Burkholderiaceae bacterium
GACCATGCCCAGCCCAACTCGATCAGCCCGAACCACGGCTCAAGCAGCACTGGAAATCCAAGCAGCGCAAGCAGCGACGCAAAGTTCGATAGCGCGAACAGCCGGTACGGCACAGCGGCTTGGAAGCGGCGCCAGTACCAGGACTGCAGCAATGGCGTCGTCGTCGAAAGCAGAAAATACGGAAGGCCGATCGTAACCGCCAGCAGCAGCAGAATGCGCACAATCGGCTCCTCGTCACCGCGCGGCTTCCAGTCCGCGGCTGCAAGAATCGGCAGCGTAGCCAGCGACACAACGAGCAGGCCAATATGCAAAAGCGTTTGCCGGCGCACGCCCAGCCGCGTCGTCCAGTCAGCGTACGCATAGCCGGCGAGCAATGTCGATTGGAAAAAAACGAGCGCTGTGGTCCATACCGCAGATGAACCGCCGAACCACGGCAGAATTTGCTTCGCGATGATCGGCTGCACCAGGAACAGCAGAAATGCGGAAAGAAATATCGTGCCTGCGTAGGGCAGGATCACAAAGCGAGGAAGAACGTCACGCGACGAAGCCGCTACGGACATAAAGGCACAGCCGGAATTTCTGAACTCGGATTATCTTCGATCGCTGATACGAGCTATAACAAAGGACTAACGAGCCGCGTCAGGTTTTGGGTCAGTTCCTGCACGAACGGCCGCCTGCGCCATTGATCGAGCGTGATCTCGTGCGAGCCACGCATGTAGCTTTCCTCAATCGCGACGAGTTGCGCGGCAATGTCTCGATCGAAAAACAGCGCGACCACTTCCTCGTTCAGCTCAAACGAGCGCATATCGAGGTTGCACGATCCGATCCACGCCATCTGACTGTCGATAGACACCGCCTTGGTGTGCAAGAACGCCTCGGTGTACGCATGAATCCTCACGCCCGCGAGCAGAAGCGATTCGTAGTACGACCGCTGCGCATTGCCGACGAAGAACTGATCGATGTGATCATCGACAATCAAATGGACCTCTGCGCCGCGATGCACAGCGGTCTCCAACGCGTCCTGCAAGGACTGGCTTGGTATGAAGTACGGCGTCGTCACCACCACACGCCGTGTCGCCGAATAGATCAGGTTGACGACCATGCGCAGCGCGCGCTGCGTCGAAGACGATGGTCCATTCGGGAGCACCTGTGCCGGCGTCTTCCCAGCCACCACCGGCAGTGGAAACGCCGCCTCGCCGATGAATTCGCCACTTTCGACGAACCAGTCGGACCCAAAGACCGCCTGCAATTGCAGCGCTGAGGGCCCGTTGATGCGGACCATCAATTCGCTGTAGGTGAGCCCGGGCTTGAAATCGGCGCTCACCATGTTCTGCGATCCGGTGTAGCCGATGGCGCCGTCGATAACAACAATCTTGCGATGATTGCGCAGGTCGAAACGCGCAGTCTTGCGCCCCACGCGCACCGGCAAAGCCACGCGCACCGCCACGCCAAGTGCATGCAGCTTGGGCAACAGCGTTCGGCGCGACGGCCGCGAGCCGAACGCATCGATCAGCACGCGGCAAATCACGCCACGTGCCACCGCGCGGCCCAATGCGTCGATGACAATGGCGCTGCGCGCGTCGTCTCCGAAAATATAAAAACACAAGTGCGCATGGTGGCGTGCCGCATCGATGTCGGCGGCAATGCGATCGATCGTTACTTTGTAGTCGGTCAGCAGCTCGACCCCATTGCCGCCCAGGTTGTCGAGCATGCCGAGGTCGGTTGCAAGGCGCACGCTCGGCTGATACTGCGGGTCAACTGCGGGCGCGACGATCTGCGGCAGAGCTGCCATGCGCCGGCGCACCGGCTCGATCAGATCGATGTACTGACCACGCCGCTCAAGGCGCCAGCGCGGCAATCGCGGGCGCCCAATTAACACATACAAGAGCAGCCCCACCCATGGGAGAAAGAAGATGAAAAGCAGCCAACCCTTGGCCGCTTCCGGCGAGCGGCGCGTCGGCACGATCGGCAACATCACCAGCCGGATTGCCCAATCGCTCGCGATCAGTAACGTGGCCCAGAAGCCGGTCGCCTCAATGTCGGACATTGCAGCGATCAGTCAGGCGACCGGTGATCAGCAAGCCCACCTAAGACCACTACCACATCATTGATCACGACCGATTCGGATCACTTGGTCAGCTCGTCGCCGAGACGGTCAGTCGGCCAGCGCAATTGGTCGCGCAGCGCAAACGTCATCGGCAGATCCATGCGCAAATTATTGGGTGGAATCGGCTGCTGGAACCATTTGTCGTAAAAGCGGCCGACGACGCCGTCGAGCATCAGCGACGCCAAGTGCCTATCAACTGCTTTCTTGAATTCGGTATCACCCTTGCGCAGCACGATTGCGATCGGTTCGAGTACCAGGAATGAACCGACGATCGCGAGCCTCGACGGATCCTTGGCCTTCGCACGTTGAGCGGCGAGCAGCACGTCGATCGTCGCAAACGCTTCGACTTCACCGCGCTCGACGGCTTCGCGGGCCTCGTCATAACTCTTGTATTCGACTAGCACCGCTCCAGGCAACACTCCGCCTTCGATTCTTTGCTTTAGCAACGGAACCGAGTTCGTGCCCGGTACCACGGATATGCGCCGGCCCACGAGATCCTGAATGGCGCGAATCTTCGAGTCTGACCGCACTAGAAAACGCGGCCCCGAAAATTGATACGGCATCGAGTAATCGACGGTCTTGCGCCGCTGTGGGTCGTTGATCGTCGTG
>DATLOA010000419.1:0-3355 GCA_035536515.1 Burkholderiaceae bacterium
TACGGGATGGCGTTGTTATGCGAGCTGCTCGGTGGTGCACTCGCGGCCGGAATGACGCACCACTCGGAAGACCTCACTCAGCGAAGAATTCTGAACGGCATGCTGACGGTGCTGATCGATCCCGCGGCGCTCTCCGACCGCGCGGCGTTCGAGCGGGAGGCGCTGGCTTTCATCGATTGGGTCAAAGCCTCGCCATCGCGGGAAGGGTTTGACGCAGTGCGTGTGGCAGGCGAACCCGAGCGCGCAACACGCGCGCAGCGCACTAAGAACGGTGTTCCTGTCGACGCAACCACATGGAAAGAAATTCTCGATGCGGCAGCGAAACTCGGCCTGCCCGCCGCCACGGTCAGTGCGGCGGCAGGTCAGCGGTGAAAAGACGCTTCGGGCAGGCTTAGCGCGCGATTTATCAGTTGATACTGCCACCGACGATCGGCGCGAGCGCAGCGTTGATACGCGCGCCCTGAGCCGCGGTGATCATCGGGCCCAGGATCCCGAGAAAGCGTTCGTCCTGCACACCGCTCGTGATGTACTGCCAGCGATACGCAGCGAGCGTGGTGCGATGGATGGCTTCGACCTCTACATCACTGAAAACGTGCATGGCGGCACGTGCAAAGTAGGCAGCGTCCGCCTTGGCTTGCATTTGAACGATGCCGTCCACCGCACCCACGAGTCCGATCAGGTCGTCGACGGCGCTGTCGCGCTCCTGTTCGCTAATCCGTGCATCCTCGCGCTGCCACTCCAGCTCGTCCAGGATTGCGTGTTGCGACTCCTCGCGCCAGTGAAACAGAAACACGTCCTTCCACAACGGATCGAGCGCGTCGTCGGGTTCGATGCTGCTGCGATAGTGCGCTTGTGAAAACAGTTCGATGTCGCACGTCAACGCGAGTACTGCCCAGGTCGAGGCGGCAAGCACTGCGTTTGCGACTTGATTGGGTTCTGGAACGAATAGATAACCCGGCGGCATTCCGGGCGCAACCTTGGCTTCCAGACGCCGAAAAAGCTCCTGGTGCTTCAATTCCTCGTCGGTCAGGCGAACCAGCGCTTCGAATGCAATCTGGTCACCGAGCGCGTGAGTGCGGCTAAGGTCGGTGACTTTGGCGCCAATGAATCGTTCGACAAGTGCAAACATGTTGGCGTACGTGCGGCCCTGCACGTGCGAGTAAAAGCGCTTCTGATCCGCGCTTAAGAACGGAAGCTGATCGACCTTCGATAGTCCATCGGGTAGAAACTTCTTCTGGAAATCGAATTCCCTGCCGCGGATCAGGTCGCGATCGATATCCCATCGAATGCGCTTCGAAACTTCAATACATTTCGCATAGCGTTTCGTGTCTATGGCTGAGTAGGCTGGTTCTAACATGGACGCTCCTCTGAGTTGTTTTGCTGTCATGACGACGCTGGTTCGCCTCGCCCGCAGATCAGAGTGTGTATTTCGGTAATGGAACAAGCATGAGGCGTTTGTCCCGCTTCGCCGGTCGTTTTAAGTCGTGACTGCGTATGTTCGGGACGCGTGTCCCGGGTTACGACAGGTGCGCCTGTGCGCCGCGCGCTTTGACGATGGCCTCAGCTCGAGTCCGCACACCTAGCTTGTCGAAAATGATCGACACTTGATTGCGCACGGTCTTCTCGCTCTTCAGCAGACGCTCGGCGATCGCCCGGTTGTCCAACCCCTCTGCGACAAGGTGCAGCACTTCACTTTCTGCCGTCGTTAAGGATCCCCGCTCGGCAGTGCCTGAGATGCTCTGCTGCGGCGAAGGCGCAAGAAACGCACGGATTTCGGAGAGAAACAACGGCCACGCTGCTTCGGTGTCGAGCAGTACATGGTTGTCGCTTTCGAGCGGCACGAAGCGGGCGCCCGAAATCAGCGCCGCCAGATGGCGCCCCTCGTCAAACGGCACCGCAACATCGCCGCGAGCGTGCAGGATCAAGGTAGGCACGGACAAGCTCTTCGCCAATTCCGAGACATCGATTTGCTGAAACGCTTCGAGCGTGCGTGCTGCAACGTCGGGGTTGGCAGATACCTGCTCGAGGTCGCCCCACCAACGCAGCTGCTCGGGCGTGCCGCGTGGAATGAACCGATTGGGAAATACCTGGCGGAAGGCGGAGTGACTTCGACCCCAGCCCACGCGGATCAGGTTGACAAGCGTTTGCGCCTCGAGCCGTTCGACTTCGTTTCCTCCGCGGCGTAGCGAACCGCGTGCATAAGCGCCGGAAAAGATCAGGTGCGACACGCGCTCCGGGTGCCGTGCCGCATAGGCGATTGCTACCGCGCCGCCTTGTGACATCCCAAACAATGGAAAGCGCTTTAATCCAAGCGTTTCGACCACCGCTTCCAGATCGCTGACCCACGCATCGAGCGACAGGTCCGTCACATCGCGGTCGGACAACCCGCAGCCGCGCTGGTCATAGCGGACGTACGAATGGTGGCGCGATAGTTCCGTCAGCCACGGTCGCCACACCGGGCTTTGAAGGTCGTACTCGACGTGGCTCAGCCAGTGCGCGGCACGCAACAGCGGCGGCCCGGAGCCGATCGACGCAATGGCGATGCGCGTACCGTCGGCCGACGTGCAGAAGCGAAGGGTTTGGCGTGCCACCATGCGCCTATGCTACTCATCGTGCCGACGCCGTCTTTACTATGTAGATACCGCGCAAATGTGAGCTTGCGTTGTCGGACGCTGCATTTACTTCAGAGCCATCAGGTGCAATAGCTCGGGTCCGACTGATTCAACTTCCGCAATAGCGCCGGCCATGCGAGGCCTCCGCCGGCGCCACGAGTTACATTTTCCCATTGCATCGGCGCGCCATCGATGATGGCGGCCCCGATGTGACGCAAGCGTTGGCCACCGGCCTGGGCACGCACCTGAATCATGCAGGAGGATTCGAAGAAGTACATCGCCACAAAAGCCTCTGCGACGGATCTGCCGACCGTCAGCAAGCCATGATTGCGCAGCATAAGAAAGCGTTTGCTTCCCAAGTCTCGCACCAGCCTCGGCTTTTCATCATCGTCCAGCGCCACGCCTTCGTAATCATGGTAAGCGAGCGACGACAGCACAAAAATGGAGTGCTGAGAAAGTGGCAGCACGCCTTGTTCCTGAGCAGAGACCGCGACGCCGTTGACGCTATGCACATGCAGAACGCACTCGGCGTCCTCGCGAGCTGCATGCACGGCACTGTGAATCACGAACCCGGCCGGGTTGATGTCATGTGGACTGTCGAGCACCTTGTTGCCGTCAAGGTCCACTTTGACCAGGCTCGACGCCGTTATTTCGCTGAACATCATTCCATACGGATTGATGAGGAAATGGTGCTCTGGGCCAGGAACACGCGCGGAGATGTGCGTGAAGATGAGATCGTCCCA
>DATLOA010000420.1:0-5168 GCA_035536515.1 Burkholderiaceae bacterium
GCGCCGGTAGCCAGCGTGCGCGAGTCGGGGGAAACGCTCGTGAACGCGACGCGGTCGTCACCGTGTACTGCTGCCGGCACGCCTCTCGCAGACAGCATGCGCGCAAGCTCGCCGACGGTCATCAGTGACGACATTCGATACCCTTTACTCTGCGGGCAAGCGCTGCGCGCGCCTGTGACAGATCCGAAAACGGCAGCTTCTCGGCTCCGATGATCTGGTAGGCCTCATGCCCCTTACCAGCGATCAATACGATGTCGCTCGGCGCCGCGTTCGCCATCGCAAGCGCAATCGCACGGCTGCGATCAATCTCCGTAATTAATTCGCGCGCGCTCGCCGCGCCCGCAGCAACTTGCGCAGCGATCGCCTCGGCACTTTCCGATCGCGGGTTGTCGCTGGTGATTACGACAACATCGGCCCCCTGCGCGGCCACGGCGCCCATCAGCGCGCGCTTACCGGCATCGCGATCACCGCCGGCGCCGAACACGACCCATAGTTTTCCGCCAATTGCGCGCGCTGAGACCAGCGGCCGCAAAGCCGCAAGCGCTTTCGCCAGTGCATCGGGCGTGTGCGCGTAATCGATGACCGCCAAGGGCGCATCGAGGCAAGCTACTTGCTGCATGCGTCCCGGCGGAGGATGAAGCTGTGGCAGCGCCGCCACCGCGCGCTCAAATTCAATGCCGCACGCGTGCATCACGCCGAGGACGCCGAGCAGATTTTCAACGTTAAAGCGACCGATCAGTGGCACTTCGACTGCGATCGCTTGGCCGTTAAGCTCGGCTTCGAACGCGAGCCCGTGCGACGTAGCGCGAATCGAGCGGGCTGTTATGCAGTGCGCAATGCGCTGAGAAACACACTGGGAAGATTCGGCATCCGCGACATCGGTCGTGCCGTATCCGATCACGTCGACACCGCGTTCGGTCAGCCGGGGAATCAGCCGGCAGCCGGCTGCATCGTCAAGATTGATGACAGCGTGTGACAACGTCGGCCAGTCAAACAGCAGCGACTTCGCCGCTTCGTACTGCTGCAAGGTGCCGTGATAGTCGAGATGATCGCGCGTCAGGTTGGTGAACAGCGCGATGTCAATCTTCATGCCGGCAAGCCGTCCCTGCTCGAGTCCGATTGAAGAAACTTCCATCGCGAGCGCTTGCGCACCGGCGTCCAGCAGCGCACGAACTTCGCGTTGCAACGACACCGGGTCAGGCGTCGTCAGAGACGTTTCGATCAGCGCTTCATCCACAAAGCCGATGCCTATCGTGCCGATTACCGCACAGCGCCGGCCCGCGCGTGTCAGCAGCTGCGCGATCCACTGAGTCGACGACGTCTTGCCGTTTGTGCCAGTGACACCGATTGCTAACAGATGTTCGCTCGGGCGCCGGTAAAACTCGGCCGCGAGAAAACCCAACGCACCGCGTAGACCTTGGACGCATAGGATTGGAAAGGCGCCCGCGGTCGATTGCGCGCTGCTGCTGATTCCATCGCCGTCGACCAGGGCGGCAGCCGCACCCGCCGCAAGCGCATCCGACAGATACTGGCGACCATCGACGCGCGCACCACGCAAAGCGACAAACACATCGCCGGGCTTCAGTTGGCGGCTATCAAGATGCAAATCGCGGCGATCGGCAAAGACCGATGGAGCGACTTGGCGCAGCCAGCCGAGTGCATCCATCGCAACTCCTTCCGCATTACTCACGGCGTTCTCCGCAGTGCCACCATTTCGCGGTTCGGCTCTTGCGGTGCGTCGGGCGTCACATGCAACGTGCGCAACGCGCTTGCGGTGATCGCCGCAAAAACCGGCGCGGCCACTTGGCCGCCGTAGTGCTGGCCTGCGGGTTCGTCGATCATGACGGCGACAACGATGCGCGGGTCCGATACCGGCGCGAAGCCTACGAACGATGCGACATATTCCTTCACATACTGGCCGTTCTTGATCTTGTATGCAGTGCCGGTTTTGCCTGCGACGCGATACGCGGGAATGCGCGCCAGCGGCGCGGTGCCCTCGGGACCGACTGCCATCTCGAGCATTTTGCGCATCGCGCGCGCCGTTTCCGCCGACATCACCCGCACTGGCATCGCCGACGTGTCGGCCTTTAACAGTGTCAGCGGCACAAGCAACCCATCGTTGGCAAATACCGAGTACGCCCGTGCCAGTTGCACCAGCGTGACCGAGACACCGTGCCCGTACGAAATCGTCGCCTGCTCGATCGGCCGCCACGTTTTCGCAGGACGCAAGCGCCCGGTGACGGCGCCGGGAAAGTCGATGCGGGGCGCTTGGCCAAAGCCGACAGCGGTGTAGGTGTCCCACAGAGTTTGTGCCGGCAGATCAAGCGCGATCTTCGCGGTGCCGACGTTGCTCGACTTCGCCACGATTTCTTCGACGCTCAGCACTCCGTGCGCGTGCGCATCGCCGATCGTGCGATTGCCAATCGTCAAGCGCCCCGGCGCAGTTTGAATCCGCGTGTCAACCTTTACCTTGCCGGCCTCCAGCGCAGAGGCGACAGAAAACGGCTTCATCGTCGAGCCCGGCTCAAACGTATCAGTCAGCACGCGATTGCGGATTGCGTCACCCGCCAGGCGGCCGCGCAGATTTGGGTCGAAGCTTGGCAAATTAGCAAGCGCGAGCACTTCACCGGTCTTCGCGTCGAACACGATGGCCGCGCCCGCTTTAGCGCGGGATTTATCGAGCGCGTTCTTCAGTGCCGCGTGCGCGATGTACTGGATGCGGTTGTCAATCGACAGCGCAATGTCTTTGCCGTCGAGCGGCTCGCGCAGCCAATCGTCTTCGATCACCCGACCAAGCCGATCCTTGATCACGCGCCGGCTGCCGGCACGCCCTGCAAGCAGGCGCTCGTGCGAGAGCTCGATGCCTTCTTGGCCGCGGTCCTCGACGTTGGTGAACCCGATCACATGAGCGTTGGTTGCGCCCTCCGGATAATGGCGCTTGAACTCACGCGTAGAGTGAATGCCGGCTAGCTTCAGTGCGGCAATGCGCTCGGCGACGTCGGCATCGACTTGCCGGCGCAGGTAGACGAACGTGCGATCGTCAGCAAGCCGGCGCTTCAGCTCACTGACGTTCATCTGCAAAAGGCGCGCGAGTGTGTGGAGCTGCTCAGGCCCGGCGTCGATGTCTTCCGGGATTGCCCACACTGCGCGCGCCGGCACCGATGACGCCAACACAACGCCGTTGCGATCGGTGATGCGCCCGCGCGTCGCAGGAATTTCAAGCGTGCGCGCATAACGCGCTTCGCCCTGGCGCTGAAGGAAGCCGGTTGACACGCCCCCCATCAAGTAGAACGTGCGGCCTGCGAGAGCGAGGAATCCAACGAACAACAGGAACAGCATCAGCTTCGAGCGCCACGCGGGCAGAGCGACGGTCAGCAGCGGATTGGCATGGGAGCTGGCGCGCTCGCGCCGTGCGGTTTTTCGCGCGCGTCTGAACGAGATCTGCGGTCTGGCGTCCGGAAAGCGGCTCACTTCCTGGGCTCCGTCGCGGGCAGACTTAAGAAGACCGTGCGTGCAGCGTCGATAGGCTTCAGCCCGATCTTGCGCGCTTCGGATGCGACGTACGAGGGTTGAGACAAACGCGATTGCTCGATGCGCAGCCGATCATGGTCAACGTCGAGCCGCTTCGCATCGATCTGTGCGCGCTCGAGGTCGATGAACAGCGAGCGCGAGCGATGTTGCGCGGTAATTAACGACAGTGCCGATGCGAACAGCAACGCTCCGAGCAGCACAATCAATCCGCGCATTTGTGTTGCTCCCTCGCGCTGCGCGCGGTCCCTCCGAGAGCAACGCCGCGCACCTTGTGGCGGCCCGGCGTCGCGCTCATGCGCGCCTCTGCCCATGGCTCTGCCGTGCGCTCCGCCACGCGCATGACGGCACTGCGCGCGCGGGGGTTGGCTTGGCTTTCTTCGTCATCCGGACGAACACGCGCGATAGCGATCAGTGTCGGGCGCGGAAGCTGATCGGCACGCAGCGGAACACGGCGCTGCTCGCTTTGGGCGCGCTCCGGATGATGGTGCGCCTCGATAAAGCGCTTGACGATGCGATCCTCGAGCGAATGAAAACTGATCGCTACCACACGACCGCCGGCTGAGAGCATTGCAGCCGCCTGTTCAAGTGCTAGCGCCAATTCCTCAAGCTCTCGATTGATGTGAATCCGTATAGCCTGAAACGTGCGTGTTGCCGGGTGCTGAGACGCATCCTTGCGGCTCCGACCGACGGCGTTCGCGACCAGAGCCGCAAGGTCTGCGGTCGTTGCAAGCGGGCGCGCACCCCCTGCCTTCGCATCTGTGCGGCGAGCAACAATCGCCTTTGCAATCGATGCAGCAAACCGCTCTTCGCCATCACGAATCACTTTCGCCAACTCTTCGAACGATGTACGCGCCAACCACTCGGCCGCGGTTTCGCCGCGTGACGGATCCATGCGCATGTCCAGCGGCCCGTCGGCACGCAACGAAAAACCGCGCGCAGGATCGTCGATCTGCGGGGACGAGACTCCCAGGTCGAACAACACGCCCTGAACCTGTGGAATGGACAGGGCGTCCAGCGTGACTCGCAGGCGTGAAAACGGCATGTGCTCGACGTGAAAACGCGGATCGACGATCGCCCGAGCAGCGTCGACCGCCTGCGGATCGCGGTCGAGCGCAATCAATCTGCCGCTTGGATTCAAGCGATCCAGAATCAATCTCGAGTGACCACCGCGGCCGAAGGTGGCATCGACGTAGATGCCGTCGCGATCCGTCAGCAAAAAGTCGACGGCTGGCCCGGCGAGTACCGAACGGTGCTCGCCTAAGTGCAGCGATGGGGGACGAGACATTCACCTTCAACGGCTAAAACGTGAACTGGGCTGCTGCGTCGGGCAGGCCGCCTGCCAACGCCACACGCTCGTGTTCTGCCAGCCGTGCCGCATCCCACAACTCAAAATGCGCGCCCATGCCGAGCAACATTAAATCGCGCTCGAGTTGAGCACCGGCACGCAACTCCGTCGGCACCAGCAGGCGCCCCGCGCCGTCGAGATCGACATCGGTAGCGTTGCCAAGCAGCAGCCTTTGCAGCGCGCGCGCCGAATAGGGCAGCTGCGCGATCTGTTCGCGTCGCACCTCCCACGTAGGGCGTGGATAAACCAGCAGGCAGCCATCGGGGTGGCGCGTGACCGTCAGTCGGCCGTC
>DATLOA010000421.1:0-6658 GCA_035536515.1 Burkholderiaceae bacterium
AGCGAACGCGATGAGAGTGGCGGTGCGCAGCGAGTTGCCGTGGCGCGCCAAAGCGATGCTGCTATTGGCGATGATGGTGATCATTGCGCTGATCGTTGCCGCCGCTTTAATGGCCTACATTGGCACCAGGCCCTCTGCCCCGCAGGATGCGGCAGCGTTGTCGGCCGAGATCGAAAAGGCCAGGGCCGACTCAAAACAGGCGATCGCTGCCAGAGACGGCAAGCTCGCTTTACTGGCTCAGCTTGAAAATCAGCAAAAGTTCGATCGCGCCGCGGCGGAGCAGGTGCAAGCCCAAGTAAAGCTCCTCGAGAACGAGAACGCGCGGCTAAAGGAGGACTTGTCTTTTTTTGAAAGCTTGCTGCCGACGCCGGCGAATACCAAGGGCGTGGTCATCCGCAGTTTTCGCCTCCAGCCCCTGAATGATGCGGAGCGTGAATCCGGCCGCGAGCCGGGCCGCAAATCGAATCGAAAAGCAGATGAGCCGCAGGCGTTGCGCTACCGACTACTGGTGCAGCAACGCGGCCGTCCAGAGCGCGACTTTGTCGGCGCTGTTTCGCTGACGGTGAGCTTGCAGCAGGGTGGCCGGCCGTGGGTGTTGCAGTTGCCGGACGCCGGGATTCCAGATGCCGGACCGCCACCGTTGGCGTTCCGGCACTATCAGCGCATTGAGGGAACGTTCGAGTTGCCTGAGGGTGCGGTGGTGCGCTCGGTGCTGGTCAAGATTCAGTCCAACGGCGAAGTGCGCGCGCAGCAAACTTTTACGATGTGAGGCAGCAATGTTCGGGAATAAATCGGTCACACCCCACACGATCGGTACATTGATCGGCAGCGGTACTACGGTTGAAGGCAACCTGTCGTACACAGGCGGGCTGCGCATCGACGGTACGGTCAAGGGCGACGTTCGTTGCGCCACCGGTGACGCCTGCATGGTGGTCGTCAGCGAGCTGGGCCATGTCGAAGGCGAAGTGCACGCCGCGCATCTGGTGGTCTCGGGTCGCATCACGGGGCCGGTGCACGTTACGGAGCTGCTCGAGCTTCAGCCCAAAGCGCGCGTCACCGGCGACGTCCACTATCGAGCGATCGAGATTCATCAGGGGGCGGTGGTCGAAGGCCGGTTGATCTATCAGGCGGAACGGTCCAACAAGGGCCCGGCGACGTTGAAATTAGCCGCGGGCGGCACCATTTCAGACAATTGAGGACGCCGCCGGCGCCTATAATCCCGGTAGGTCAAAAGCCCCCGCAGGAGTATGCAATGAATGCTGTAGTCGAGATGCCGGCACCGTTGGTTTTCACCGACGCTGCGGCAGCCAAGGTCAAGAACCTGATCGAAGAGGAAGGCAACAACGACCTGAAGCTGCGTGTGTTTGTGCAGGGTGGGGGCTGCTCAGGCTTCCAGTACGGATTCACGTTTGACGAGGTGGTCAACGAAGACGATGCCTGGATGGAAAAAAACGGCGTGACGTTGCTTATCGACTCGATGAGCTACCAGTATCTGGTTGGCGCCGAGATCGATTACAAAGAGGATCTCGAAGGCGCGCAGTTCGTGATCAAGAATCCGAATGCCACGACGACGTGCGGTTGTGGGTCTTCGTTTTCTGCCTAGCGATTGTATGAAGTAAAAAGGCGCCTGACGGCGCCTTTTTTATGCGGGCTCTCGCGCCGGATAAAGCCCGCCGAGAATCCTGCTGCCGCGCGCGCCCGTCACACTCGGCACATTTCCGGCCTGACTGTTCACATGCGCGCTGGCGAGCCAAGCGAACGCCAGCGCTTCGACCTGATCCGGTTCAACACCTAGCGCCGAAGACGGAAACACCGGGCGCGGCGCGCATTCGGCTTCCAGCATCCGAAGCAGCGTCTCATTGCGAGCGCCACCGCCGCATACAACAACGTCGGCCGCCTGTGGGAACCAGGTGTTGACTGCGCGCCCGATTGCGGCGGCTGTCAGTTTTGTCAACGTCGCGAGCACGATTGCGGGTTTCGCTTTTCGGTTCTCCGTCACGCGCTCGAGCCAGGCGGGCGAAAACAACTCGCGTCCGCTGCTCTTGGGCGGCAATGCCGCAAAAAAAGGCTCTGCAAGCAACGCGTCGAGCAGGGGTTGATCGGTGCCGGCCGATGCTGCCAGCGCGCCGTTGCGATCGAACGGCTGAGCGAAGTGTTTTTGCACCCAGTAGTCGAGCAGCAGGTTGCCGGGACCGGTGTCGAATCCGATCACACTCCCATCGCCTCCGGCTCTTGGTAGCCCGGTCAGGTTGCTGATGCCGCCGATATTGACGACCGCTCGCGGCTGCGGCCCGCTGAACGCGGCAACGTGAAAGATCGATGCTAGCGGCGCGCCGTGGCCGCCGGCGGCGATGTCGCGGCTGCGAAAATCGGCGACCACGTCAATCTGGGTCAGCTCCGCCAGCAACGCCGGTGCGTTTAGCTGCACGCTGAAGCCTAGCTGCGGCCGATGCCGCACGGTTTGACCGTGCGCTCCGATCGCGCGCACCGCCGAGCGCGATACCTCTGCCATTTTGAGCAGGTCACCGACGACCGCGGCATACAACAGCACCAATTCGCGCGCGGCGACGCCGCAACGCTCGAGTTCGTCGGGTCCGGAAGCGCAGAGCGCGGTCAACGTCGCCCGCAGGTCGTCGGGAAACGCGCGGTACGCGTGCGTTAGTGATTTCGGAGGTGCCGGTGAGCAATCGGCGAGAACAGCGTCAACGCCGTCCAGGCTCGTGCCCGACATTAAACCAATGAACAGCAAAGCGTGAGAGAAGCGCCGTGCTGTCAGCGCGGACGGTCGAGGGCGATGCTTACGCGTTCCAGCAGCGACAACTGTGCACGCAATGGCGCTACCGCCGACGCAAAACTGTGCAACTGGGCGGCGGCCAGCGGCTCGGCCGTTGGCAGTTCGGCGGTAAGCGGGTTTACGTGCACATCGTGCACCTTAAGCTCGAAGTGCAAATGCGGACCGGTGGCCCACCCCGTCATCCCCACTGTGCCCACGGAATCCCCTTGGCCGATGCGAAGACCCTGGCGCAGGGCAGGCGCAACCGTCTCTAGATGCGCATATAGCGTCGCATGTTTGCCGTCGTGCCGAACTTCGACCACATTGCCGTATCCGCGCTGCCAACCGGCAAATGTCACGACGCCTTCTGCAATCGAACGCACATTAGTGCCGGCCGCGGCGGAATAGTCGACGCCGCGGTGCGCGGCGTCGTAGCCAAAAATCGGATGTGTTCGGCTGCTGCTGAAGCCCGAGCTGACGCGCGTGTACTCGAGCGGCGAGCGTAAAAACGCCTGCTTTAGGCCGCGCCCGTCGGCCGCGTAAAACCCGCCATGCTTGCTGCCGTTGGCGAACCAGAATGCCGAGAATCGTTTGTTGCCGTTTTCGAAGTCGACTGCCAATAAGCGGCCGGCGCGCAAGTATTCGCCCGATGCGTACAGCGATTCGTAGATCACCCGAAACCGAGCACCTCGACGCAAGTCGCGATGAAAATCGATTTCGCTTTCGAGCGCGTCGATCATTTGCTGGGCCACGGCATCGGGCACTTCCGCTTCATCCGTTGCACCGAAAAGCGACACCCGCACTTCGCCGGTCTTGAACTCGACACGACGCTCCAGTGCAACATCGTTCTCGACGACGCGGAAGCCCGATGCGACGTCTGCATTTCGATCGATAGTCAGAACGCGCGTGGTAGCCAGCGCGCCATCCAGATCGCCAGCACCGTGCAGCTTCAGCCAGCGTAGGCCCCCCTCCGACGTGATGCTGGCTTGCACAAAGCGGCCAGGTGCCAATCGGACCAGAGGACGTGCCGCCGCATCTGTCTGCGCGAAGCGCAGCGCAGCTGCATCGGCAATGCCGAGCCGCGCAAACAGCGCCGCCAATGTTTCGCCACGCTGTACGCGCGCTTCGCGCAAGTGGCCGTCTTCGCGCGCCAGCAGATGCGCTACCTGATCTGCGATGGACGGGGTGCTGATGTTTTCAATAACGGCATGTGTCTGAGATTGATCGAGCTCAAAGGCGGCGGGCACTGCGGCCAGCGCAGCGATCGCAGCCGACAACGGCAGCAGCGAAAAGACCGCCGTCAACTCGAAACGCTTACGCTTTGCTCGATCTACCTGTTTCCATCGTCGCGACATCAAGCGAAAACCGAGTCGCGCATCACTTACAAAAAGTGCAACCCGTTTGGATAGAATCGACAATGGTGTCTACCGAAGAGAAATTAGCTGGAAGAAAAAAGCGCGCGCGTCAGTGCACTTTTTTATCGAGGGCGCGAGTATAGCCCGTCAGTTTCGGCCCGTGCTAACCGCCAAAACTCCGCAGCATGGCATCTAACAGCAAAATTTACACGGCGGGACCGGAGACCGAGCGTGCGCTAGCGCTTGTCAAACGCGGGTCCGACGAGCTGTTGGTCGAATCCGAATTCGTACAAAAGCTCGCGCGCTCGGAGGCAACGGGCACGCCCCTGCGCTGCAAGCTTGGGCTCGATGCGACGGCGCCGGACCTGCATCTGGGCCACACGGTCGTGCTGAACAAGCTGCGGCAGCTGCAGGACCTCGGCCACACCGTGATTTTTTTGATCGGCGACTTCACTGCGCTGATCGGTGACCCGTCGGGCCGCAACACGACGCGGCCGCCGCTGTCGCGCGAGCAGATCGAGGAGAACGCGAAGACGTATTTCGATCAGGCCGGTCTCGTACTCCGGCGTGATAAGACCGAGATCCGCTACAACTCCGAGTGGTCGGAGCCGCTCGGTGCCGCCGGCATGATCAGGCTGGCCGCACATTACACCTTGGCCAGGCTGCTCGAGCGCGACGACTTCGCAACGCGCTATCGCGACAACACTCCGATAGCAATGCATGAGCTGCTGTATCCGCTGATGCAGGGCTACGACTCGGTTGCGCTCAAATCCGACATCGAGCTGGGCGGTACCGACCAGCGCTTTAACCTGCTGGTCGGTCGCGAGCTGCAGCGCCACTACGGCCAGGAGCCGCAATGCATCCTGACGATGCCGCTGCTCGAAGGCCTTGACGGTGTCGAGAAGATGTCGAAAAGCAAAGGCAATTACATCGGCATCACGGAGCCGGCGTTCGATATGTTTTCGAAGACGATGTCGATCTCCGACGAGCTGATGTGGCGCTGGTACGACCTGCTGTCGCTGCGTTCGAACGAAGAGATCGCAGGGCTCAAGCAGCAGACACGCGAAGGGCGCAATCCACGCGACGTCAAACACCTTCTGGCAAAAGAAATCGCGGCACGGTTTCACTCGGGGCAGGCCGCCGAAATGGCAGCGTTCGAGTTCATGGCGCGCTTCAAAGCCGGCGCGATTCCGAACGACATGCCGGAGGTGACGGTGCCGGGCGGAGACAGCGGCGTACCGATCGCAGCGTTGCTAAAGCAAGCCGGCCTCGCACCATCGAGCAGCGAAGCGATCCGCAGCATCGAACAAGGCGGAGTCAAAATCGATGGCGAAAAAGTTAGTGACCGTGCGTTAGTCGTCAAACGCGGAACGTACGTGGTACAGATCGGCAAGCGGAAGTGGGCGCGCGTGACGGTCCAGTAGGGTTGCGCCGTCTTAAGCCAAAGCGTTTGCGTGGGTTCTGGCGTGGCAGCAGCGGCTGGCGCAGCTGCCGCGACAGGTACCGATTCGAGATGTTTTCTTTCTTTTCCCCACCGAGTGAGAGCGTTCCTCGTGCCAGCGTTTGGCGTAGCGGCGCTCCCTCGGAGTCGTCGCCCGAGAGCGGAGCGCTAGCGGGGATGTTGAGGGCCTGCCTGTTTGAGCGACTGCAGGGAGCTCGTTGCAGGCCCGCCGCTGGCGTGAGTACCGCAGGGTCGGCACTTTAGTGCCCGACGACGCAGGCAGCGTCGCTACGCCAAACGATGGCGCGCCGCGACGACCGTACGCTCTGCAAAAACACGCCCGAAGGTTTCACGCAAAGGTCTCACCTCGGCGTTTTCAAACACACCGCGCTTAGCAAGCTCTGCATGCAATTGCGGCAATCGATAGTGCGGGACGGCCGGGAACAGATGATGTTCGACGTGATAGTTGACGTGATGCGGAAACATTACGAAGCGTGCCAGCGGGCCGACCAGATTCGTGCGCGCTGCCGTGAGCGGGGTTGAAAGATCGCTCACCGCACCGTGTTCACATACCGCGCGCAGACGAAGAATGGGCTGGATCAAGGTGGCGAGCGGCAGCGTCCATAGAACCAGAAACTTTACGAATGCGAGCGGCCCGCCGAGTGCAAGTGCGGCGATCGGTGCGCCGATATGAAAGGCGACCACGCCCCAGCGGTCGCGCCGCGCCGCCGTGCGCAACGTGGTGGACGTGTCGTCGAGTGGACGTTGCGCCTGCTGCGTGTTCGCGTTGATGGCTGGGTTGCCGAAAAAGTAGGCGTAGGTTTTAAATGCGGTCAATCCGCAAATGTCTTTCGCGAGCTTTTTCAGCAAATACACCTTGCCGCGCGGGTAGCCGCCGTGCAATGCGATGTCCGGATCCACTTCGCCATATAAATTGTTGTGATGCAGCCGATGGATGACGCGATAGCTCATCATCGAGACGCCGCCGATGGTTCCGACGAAGCGCCCGATCGCATCGTTGAGCCACCGCGTTCCGTACAGGCGATAGTGCGCCGCGTCGTGCGCCAGCACGAACAACGCGTGCTGCTG
>DATLOA010000422.1:0-7875 GCA_035536515.1 Burkholderiaceae bacterium
AAATTTCGAACATCTGATCGATGTCGCGCTTGATGCCGTCACCATCGTTGCGCACGAATGCGCCCATCTGCAGATTCTCGGTCACGCTCATGCGCGCGAATACGCCGCGACCTTCGGGCACCATTGTGAGACCCTGCGTCAGCAGCTGAAACGGCGCCTGACCTTTGGTCGATGCGCCCATGTAGTCGATTTCGCCGCTCCATGCTTGTGTGCCGGTAATGGCCTTCAGCGTCGTCGTCTTGCCGGCGCCGTTGGCCCCGATCAGTGTCACCAGCTCACCTGCGCGCACTTCGAGATCGATCCCCTTGACTGCTTGAATGCCTCCGTAGGCCACCTTCAGGCCGTGCACGCTCAGCACCATGTCGCTCATGCGGTTGCCTTGGTCGCAACGTTCGTGTGTGCGGCACCGAGATAGGCTTCGATGACGGCGGGATTGCGCTGTACATCGCCCGGCGTGCCGACGGCGATTGTTTTGCCGTAGTCGAGCACGGTGACCTGGTCGCACAATCCCATCACCAGCTTCACGTCGTGCTCGATCAACAGGATCGTTACGCCGTCGCGGCTGATCGCTTCTAGCAGTGCGCGCAGTGCGAGTTTCTCGGTCGCGTTCATGCCCGCCGCGGGTTCGTCGAGCGCAAGCAGCTTCGGGTCGGTTGCTAGTGCGCGGGCGATCTCGAGCCTTCGTTGATCGCCGTAGGCTAGAGTGCGCGCCTGATAGTCGGCGTACTTCGCGACGCCTACGTACTCGAGCAGCTCGAGCGAGCGCTGCCGAATCGCGCGCTCTTCGGCGACGGTAGCGCGTGTGCGTAGGATGGCGCCGAGCGCCGTGGCTTTGGTACGCACGTGCCGGCCGACCATCACGTTTTCCATTGCAGTCATGTCCGGAAACAGGCGGATGTTTTGAAACGTGCGTGCGATGCCGGCGGCCGCGACCTTATGAACGTCGCTTGGTGAATATGGTTTCCCGTCGAGCTCGAAGCTGCCGGAATCCGGTGCGTACAAACCGGTAACGACGTTGAAGAACGTCGTTTTACCCGCGCCGTTAGGACCGATCAGCCCGTAGATGCGACCGCGCTCGATCTCGATGCCGACATCGGAGAGAGCCTGCAATCCGCCGAAGCGCTTATTGACACCTGCAACTTTGAGAACGATGTCGGCCACAGCCAACTCAGGCCGCGAGCCGTGAATGTCGTTGCACGACCGGATTGACGCCGTGCTCGGGCGCTGGCCACAAGCCTTTTGGCCGGTACAGCATGATCAGAACCATCGCCAGGCCGTACAGCATCATGCGCAGAATTTCTGCTTCCAGAAATATTCGTCCGAAGAGAAAGACTTGCGCCGGCTCAACGAAGTCGCGCAAGAATTCCGGCAGAACCGCCAGCAGTACTGCCCCCACAATCACTCCTGGTATGTGCCCGATTCCGCCAAGCACGACCATTGCCAGCACGATGATCGATTCGCTAAGCACGAACGACTCGGGCGATACGAACCCTTGAAACGCGGAGAACATCGCACCCGCTACGCCGCCGAATGTCGCGCCCAGCGCAAACGCCAACAGCTTGACGTTGCGCACGTTGATGCCCATTGCCTTGGCAGCAATTTCGTCCTCACGGATCGCCATCCACGCGCGGCCGAGTCGAGAATCCTGCAGACGGATGCAGATGACTACGGTGACGATAGTCAGAGCGAGGAACAGGTAGTAGTACAGCACCAGCGAAGAGACTTCGTAGCCGAAGAAATTGATCGTCTTGGAAAAGGTCACGCCGGCGATCGTGATCGGATCGATCAGCGTGATGCCCTGCGGCCCGTTGGTGATGTTGACCGGCGAGTTCAGGTTGTTGATGAAGATGCGGATGATTTCGCCGAAGCCGAGCGTGACGATCGCGAGGTAGTCGCCGCGCAGCTTCAAGACCGGCGCGCCGAGCAGAATCCCAAAAAACGCGGCGATCGCTGCACCGAACGGAACGACCAGCCAGATCGACAGATGTAAACCATTCGGAAATGCCTGCGCGATCCAGGCGAATTGCTGCGTCAAGTGGGGTGATGCCAGCAGCGCGTACATGTACGCACCGACCGCGTAGAACGCGATATATCCAAGGTCGAGCAACCCCGCGAAACCGACGACGATGTTTAAGCCCAGCGCCAGCATCACGTACAGGCAGGCAAATGCAAGCACGCGAATCCATGCGTTACCGAACTGCCCGGCGATCCACGGCAGCGCCATTAGCGTGAGGGCAAGAGCGAAGGCGGCGATCCACGCGGCGCGTGGATCGTTTCGCAGCCGGGGAAAAAAATACTGCATGGCGCCGGTCAGGCCCGATCCGCCACACGCTCACCGAGCAGCCCCGATGGCCGGAAGATCAGCACTCCCACCAGCACCAGGAACGCGAAGATGTCCTGATAGTGCGAGCCCAATACGCCGTTTGTCAGATCGCCGATGTAACCGGCGCCAAGCGCTTCGATCAAACCCAACAGCAAACCACCGAGCATTGCGCCCGGGATGTTGCCAATGCCGCCCAGCACCGCGGCGGTGAATGCTTTCAGCCCCGGCGTGAATCCCATGAAAAAATGCGCGGTGGAGTACGTGGCTGCCCACATGACGCCAGCGACCGCGGCGAGTGCGGCGCCGATTGCGAACGTCAACGCGATCACATAGTTCGGGTTAACGCCCATCAGTCCGGCCACACGCGGATTCTCAGCCGTTGCGCGCATCGCACGGCCGAGCTTGGTGCGATTCACGAGCACCATTAGGCCAATCATGATGATCGCGGACGTGACAATCACCAATGCGCGCGTGGTCGTTAGCGTGGCGCCGAAAAATTCGATCGGACGGTCGTCGAGCAGCGAGGGAAAGGTCAGGAAGTTGCGTCCCCAGACGATCATCGCAAACGTTTGCAGCAAGATTGAAACGCCAATTGCAGTAATTAACGGTGCCAGCCGCGGTGCGTTGCGAAGAGGGCGATAGGCGACGCGCTCGATAATCAGGCTAATGACAATGCATACGGGTATAGCCGCCAGCACGCCCACTGCCAGTAGTAGCCACCCCGGCGCATCGACGAACATCGGCTGCAGAAACAAAATCGTCGACAGCGCCGTCAGGGCTCCGACCATCAGAACGTCGCCGTGCGCGAAGTTAATCAGGTTCAGAATCCCGTAGACCATTGTGTAGCCCAGCGCGATCAACGCGTACATGCTGCCGAGTACCAGCCCGTTGATGATCTGCTGCAGAAGCAATTCCATCGGCGATCCCTTACGGGTGGACCCCGGCCGGGGCTTCGGACTTCATCGTAGCAAGGCCTGCTAATTCTGAATAAAAAAACGGCGCCCATGCGGCGCCGTTTTGATCATGCTGTAGCGATTACCGAACGGTAGAAACGTACGACAGTTTGCCGTCCTTGACTTCGAACATCGAAATCGCGCCGTCTTTAATGTCGCCCTTCGCATCGAACGCAACTTTGCCCGTCAGACCGTCGTAGTTGGTGTCGCGCAATGCGGCCGTGATCGCAGCACGTTCAGCCTTGCCGGCCTTTTTCATCGCTTCGACGATCACGTAGACGGCGTCGTAGCTGTACGGCGAGTACACCTGCACGTCGGTGTTAAAACGTTTCTTGTACTTGGCGACGAAATCCGCACCCTTGGCAAGCTTTTCCACCGCTTCACCCGCGTTCGAGCACTTCAAGATGTCGGCCGCGTTGCCGGCCAGCTTGATGAACTCGGGTGAGCACACGCCGTCGCCGGCAATCATCGTCGACTTCATGCCTAGCTGCTTCATCTGTTTGGCCATTGGCGCTGCGGTGGCGTCCATGCCGCCGTACATCACGACATCCGGCTTCAACGAGCGGACTTTCGTCAAAATGGCGTTGAAGTCGCTCGCCTTGTCGTTAGTGAATTCGCGTCCGACGATTTTCACGCCTTTCTCTTTGGCGAACTTCTCAAACTCGTCGGCCAAGCCCTGACCATAAGGCGTGCGGTCATCGATCACCGCGGCGGTCTTCGCTTTCAGCGGCCCGGCTGCAAAGTTGGCAAGTGCGGCGCCTTGCTTGTCGTCACGCGCGACGACGCGAAACGTCGTCTTAAACCCTTGCTCAGTCAGTTTGACTGCGGTGGCTGACGGCGATATGTGCGACAGGTTGGCGTCCGAATACAGCTTCGACGCGGGAATGGTGGTGCCCGAATTCAGGTGGCCCACCAGTGCGACGACGCCCTCGTCGACCATCTTCTGCGCCACCAACGTGCCGTCCTTCGGATCGCCTTTGTCGTCGCCAGTAACAAGGTCAAGCTTGACTGTACGATCGCCGAGCTTCACGCCGCCGGCGGCGTTGATTTCTTCGACCGCAAGGCGGGCGCCGTTTTCGTTGTCCTTGCCCAGGTGAGCGATGGCGCCCGAGATCGGGCCAACGTGGCCGATTTTGACAACGTCAGAGCCGGCAGCCTTCGCCGGTGCGGGAGCGGGTGCCGGGGCAGCGGCAGTCTTCGGGGCCGGCGTTTCTTGCCGGTTGCAAGCTGTCAGCGCCAACGCGGCGGCGATCGCCACGGGTGCAATTCTGAAAAGCTGGTGATTCATGGTTGTTTTCTCCTCGGCTTAATGTTGTGCAGCAATGCCCGCAGCGCTAGACGATATTTAGAGGGCCAGGCAGACGAACGGGCGGAATTGTACTCACGGCACACGGCGCGGCAAGCTATATACAGCCGGGACGAGTGTCGGCAGCCGCGGCGGGAACAAGCCTTCGTACACTGAGCCATCCAAGGGGGCGTCGAAGTGCGTGTGCTTGTGTTGGGTGCCGGCGTGGTCGGCGTGACGTGCGCCTGGTTTCTGCGCAAAGCCGGCCACGACGTCACGGTGATTGAACGGCAGGAGGGCGTCGGGCGCGAGACGAGCTTTGCCAACGGTGGCCAGATATCGGTAAGTCACGCCGAGCCGTGGGCCAATCCCGGTGCGCCGCGCAAGTTGCTGCGCTGGCTCGGCCGAGAGGACGCGCCGCTGCTGTTTCGCTTGCGCTTTGATGCAGAGCAGTGGGCGTGGGGGGTGGCTTTTCTCCGCGAATGCACGGCCGCACGTGCTGCGCAGAGCACGCGCACGCTGGTCGCGCTCGGGCTTTATAGCCGCGCAATTTTGAAACAGCTGCGTTCCGACATCGCCCTCAACTATGCTCATAGCGAGCGCGGCATCCTCCACTTCTATACAGAGGACGCCGACTTCGAGCTCGCTCGCACGTCGGCGGCGCTGATGCGCTCACTAGGGTGTGATCGCCGCTCGATTTCGCCGGATGAAGCGGTTGCACTGGAGCCTGCGTTGGCGTCGGTGCACAGCCGGATTGTCGGAGCCGATTACTGTGCCGAGGACGAGTCGGGCGATGCGCACGCGTACACGGTGCAACTGGCGCAGCGCTGCGAGCAGCAGGGTGTCGAATTTCTGTTAAGCACAACGGTACGGCAGGTACTGATCGATAAACGCCGCTGCACCGGGACCGAGATCATGCGTGCCGATGATTCTATCGCGCGCCTGAACGCCGACGCAGTCGTCGCGTGCCTCGGCGTCCAAACTCGCTTGCTGCTGGCCCCGCTCGGAATTCGCTTGCAGATTGTTGCGGCGAAAGGGTATTCGGCCACGTTCGACGTCACCGACCCAAAGCGAGCGCCAAGCGTAAGTCTGACCGACGATGAATACAAGATCGTTTTCTCTCGCTTCGATCGCCGGCTGCGTGTCGCCGGCACGGTCGAGCTCGGCGGCGAAGGGCTCGTGTTGAACCGGGCTCGATGCGATGCGCTGACGCGGCGGACCGAAGCATTATTTCCCGGGGCCTGCGATTTTTCGCAGCCGCGATATTGGGCCGGACTGCGGCCGTTGACACCGTCGAACGTGCCGTATTTGGGTGCGACGCGCGTCCGATCTCTTTACTTGAACACCGGGCATGGAACGCTCGGCTGGACCATGGCGGCCGGCAGCGGGCAGTTGATCGCCGATCTGATCAGTGGACGACCGACCGCGATTAAGTTGCCTTCAGTGGTTGCGTAAAAGGGTGCTGGCACAAAAAAGGGCGCATCAAGCGCCCTTTGTTTTTACGGTAACGCCTACATCGACAACACCCATTTGACGAGCGCCTGTGCTTCCTGCTCGTTGACCTGTGGGTTCGCAGGCATCGGAATCTGGCCCCAGACGCCGACCCCGCCTTCGCGAACTTTCTTCACGAGGTTGGCCTGAGCGTTCTTGTCGGCCTTGTACTTCGCGGCGATGTCCTTATACGCCGGACCGACCAACTTCTTGTCGGCGGCATGGCACGCCAGGCAGTTTTTCTGTTTAGCGAGTTCGGCGCTGGCAACAGCCGGTCCACCGATGGTCAGCATGCCGCACGCAACGGTCCAGGCGGCTACTGCGAATATCTTGTTCATTGATTGAGGCTCCGTACGTTGATATCGCTGGCAAGTTTAACGGTAACGACGCCGACCGGTTGACCTTAAATACGTGTCGTAAGTGGCCGTAGTGACGGCTATATTTACGATCGGTTACATCGGTATTGGGTGGCGCAATGTGGTTTATCTGGGTCGGCGTGGCGATGATCGTGCTGAAGGTTCTCGAGATCAGTGTGTTCTCAGAACTGTCGTGGTGGTGGATCTCGCTGCCGTTTGTCGTCGGCTTTCTGTGGTTTGAGCTGGTCGAAAAGCGGCTCGGCATGGACAAGAAAAAAGCGTTCGACGAGATCGACAAGGCTAAGAAAGAGCGCATCAAGAAGCGGTTGGAGAGCGATAAGCTGCCTCGGTTGCGGCGGTAAAAGAAAACTTCCTCGCGGCGCAAGCGTTGGGCGGAGCTGCCCTGCCTAGGCGTCGGGCACTTCGTGCCAACCACTGCGGTACTCACAACGCCGGCGCAAAAAAGGGCTAAAGCACTTTTTTGCTGGACACCCCCGGCGTTGCTCCGCTCCTCGGGCGACGCCCCGAAGGCAGGTCCGCTCCGCCCAACGCTTGCGCGCGGCACAGTCTCATTACTTGGGGAGAAAGAAAAAATACCTCGTGCGAGGCAACGTCGCGGCAGCAGCGGCTGGCGCAGGTGCGCCGCCTTTGAGTCGTCGCCTGAGGAACGGAGGCGAGCCGGGGCTGTTAAGCGAAAAAACGCTTTAGCCTTTTTTCGCGCCGGCTCGGCGAGTACCGCCGGGTCGGCACGAAGTGCCCGACGACGTAGGCGGCGCAGCTGAGTCAGCCCCTGCTGCCGTACCAAAACAACGCATACGCTTTTGACTTAATGCAATCCAGCACGCTAGTGCATCAATGACCGCTCGCGCCCCACCCCACGCCGATCAATAAACATCTGCACAAAATCGCCGACGTTCATCGGCCGAGCAAATAGGTAGCCCTGCGCGGAATCGCACCCCAGGTGCTGCATCCAAGTCTGCTGCGCCTGAGTCTCGATGCCTTCCGCCGTGATATTGATGCCCAGTGAGCGCGCCATGTCGATGACCGCCTTGACGATCGTCAGCGTGCGCGCATCGCGCATGCATTCGACGGTGAAGCTGCGATCGATCTTCAGCCGGTGAATCGGCAGGTCACGCAGATGCGCCAGGCTTGAGAAGCCGACGCCGAAGTCGTCGAGCGCGATCCGCACGCCTGCGTTGCGCATGCGCACCAGGTTTTCGCGCGACACCGCCGATGTGTCGAGCAAGCCCGTTTCGGTGACTTCGACTTCGATGTCGTTCGGTGGCACGTCGTGTTCGTTCAATATATTGAGCAATCCTTCGACGCAGCCCAGCTGGCGCAGTTGCACGCCGGCCATGTTGATTGACAGCGGCGGAATATCGAGGCCCTGCATGCGCCAATCGCGCCTTGCACGACAAGCCTCGTGGATGACCCATTCGCCCAGCGCGACGATCAGGCCCGACTCTT
>DATLOA010000423.1:0-3318 GCA_035536515.1 Burkholderiaceae bacterium
ACCGCGCAGGGCGTCTGCGTTTGGCGTTGTCCCCGCTGCGCGAAAAACGTGCGCTGATTCACGGGCACTGTCACCAAAAAGCCTTCGACGCGCTGGCGCCTGCAGCCGAGGTGCTAAAGCTGATTCCCGATCTTCACGTCGATGTGGTCGATTCCAGTTGCTGCGGCATGGCAGGAGCTTTCGGCTACGAAGCTTCGCACTACGACATATCGATGAAAATGGCCGAGCTATCGCTGCTGCCCGCGGTGCGCGCCGCCGACGCAGACACGTTGATCGTCGCCGACGGCACGAGCTGTCGGCATCAGATCGCCGACGGCACACGCGACACGGGCGCGCGCCACGCAGTGCACGTCGTTAGAGTGCTGGCGCGTGCGCTCGTCAAAGAAGCCGGTCACCCAGGGGCTGAACGCCGATCAGCCATCGGTGCAGCCAAAACGTGAACGCGACCCACGCTACCGCTCCGATCGCCACTGCCGTTATATCGCGTGACAGCGGGCCGATCACATAGCCGACGTTAGTCGCGCGATCGCGGCGTATGGCCGCGGAATAATTCAATATCGCCCAGGACAGGAACGAACCGAACAGCACCACATCGGCCAGCGTGCCGTTAGCAAGCAAATGCGCGAAAGCCCAAACCTTGACGCCGGCGACCATCGGGTGCCGGATGCGCGCTTTGATGTGCGTTTCGGGAACATAGGCGGCGGCGATCATCACGAACGCGCCAAGCGTCAGCAGCGCGGCCAAGTGCCGGGTCCACACAGGCGTCGTGTACAGCACCACGGGCGATTGACGCGCGAGCCCGTAGCCGTAGACGATCAATACGAGGCCGATTAGCGAGAGCACCGCGTAGCCGCCCTTCCATACTCTCGGCCCTACTTTGGCAATCTGAGCGGTGCGCCAGTCGTCGGCAATGATTCGCACTGAATGCACGCCGAGAAAAATAATCAACCCGACAATCAGTACCGCCATTGCGCCTCCCGTCAAGAAGGCGGAGCGTAGCGCTGCAAGTTACCGCGTGGCGAATTCGGTGGCGAGCCCGGAACTAAGCAGTATTTGCGGCGACGGAAACCAGATTTGATCGTTGGCGACGGACGCGCCCTGTTGCAGCACGCGCTGATCGACTCCGCGTGCAGCGATGAAGTCGTCGCTGCGGCGGTTCGCCGATGCGACCGCATCCGCGCTGAAGCCTGCACCTCCGGCACTGTGCAGTCCTACTCTCGCTTCGGTGCTGATGATGCGCCGCGCGCCGCCTGCAAACGCTGTGACACAGGCACTGCTGCATTCGCTGTTAACGAACGTGTCGACGTTGCGATCGCGCAGCAGCGTGCCAAGCGCCAGTCCTTCGGCCACGCGGCCGCCGCGGCTTTCAAGACGCACGATCCGCACGCCTGGATTGTCGTCGAGCACATCGCGCACCGCGCGCGTGCTGCCGAATTCCAGGCCACCCTGCAGAACAATCTGGTTCGAGCGGGCATCGAGCTGCACCTCCGCCGGCGGCGACGAGCCGATTAGCGTCGACCATACTTCTGGCATCACGTAGCGCGCCGATTGAAACCAGAACGCACCGACCCACACGAACGCGCCGATTCCGACGATGCCCGTCAGCACCGCCACCGGCATCGACCCGCCCCGATCCACGCTTTCAATAGCGGACCGCTGCACCCCAGTGCCCCACCATAGCGCGCCGCCAATCAGCACCACGACTTCGAGCAACCATAACAACGACGAGCCGATCGGATAGTCGGTAATTGGCACTTGCCGTGATGCGTAGGCGATCAGCTGCACCAGGCCCCACATCAGCGCAGCACTGCCGATGACGGCGACTGCGAGGGGCAGATCGCCGCGCCAGTGCTGCCGCAGATACCCGACGCGCTGGCTGCGTCCGCGCATGTGTTTCGCGCGGAATCGCTCGGTGTTCTTCAGCTGCTTGCGCGGTGACGGTGGGTGCGGCGGAAGTGCCGGGTTGGCTTCTAACGTTTCCATGGCGTCCAGTCTAGGGCCGGGCGCGCGCACGGTCCGTCGCGTCCTTACGCATGCGCGGTAATCTGCGCGAATGGGAGACAAACGAAGAAAATTAGGATGAATCCGACGGATCAGTCCAAGCGAGGCCTGCAGCGCGGCTTGACGGACTACGGCGACGCCGAGTTCTCGATGTTTCTGCGCAAGGCGTTCATCAAGGCGATGGGTTATTCCGACGACGCATTGCTGCGGCCGATCGTTGGTATCACCAACACTTACAGCGACTACAACGCGTGCCATGGCAACGTGCCGCAGCTGATCGAAGCAGTCAAGCGCGGCGTGATGCTCGCCGGTGGCCTGCCGATGGAGTTCCCCACTGTGTCGATCCACGAATCGTTTGCGCATCCGACCAGCATGTTTCTGCGCAATCTGATGGCAATGGACACGGAAGAGATGATCCGCGCGCAGCCAATGGACTCCGTGGTGCTCATAGGCGGCTGCGACAAAACGATTCCGGCGCAGCTGATGGCCGCGGCATCAGCCGACGTGCCCGCGATCGTGCTGCCCGTCGGGCCAATGCTGGTCGGCCACTACCAGGGTGAAGCGCTCGGCGCGTGTACCGATTGCCGCAGATTGTGGAGCGAATACCGCGCGGATCGCATCGGGGCCGCCGAAATCGAAGTCATCAATGAAAGGCTTGCACCGACCGCAGGCACGTGCATGGTGATGGGCACCGCGAGCACGATTGCGTGCGCGGTCGAGGCGCTCGGAATGAGCTTGCCGTTGTCGGCGACAATTCCAGCGACGCATGCTGACCGCATTCGCTGCGCAGAAGCAAGCGGACGTGCCGCGGTCACCTTGGCAGCGAAAGGTCCGCGCCCAAGCGAAGTAATGACCGCCGCGGCGTTTCGCAACGCCCTCGTGGTCACGCAGTGCATCGGCGGCTCGACCAATGCGCTGATCCACCTGACCGCTGTCGCGGGCAGACTTGGCATCCGCATCGATCTGGACGAGTTCGACGCGCTCGGCCGTAAAGTCCCGGTGCTGATCGATCTGAAGCCATCGGGCCAGCACTACATGGAACACTTTCACTGGGCCGGCGGCATGCCGCGCCTGTTGCATGAGCTCAAAGACCTGCTCGATACGAACGCGCGCACGGTGGGCGGCACGCTCGCCGACACGATGAATGCCACCACCGAGACACACGATCAGACCGTCATTCGCCCGCGCAGTAACCCGCACAACGAAAGCGGCAGCATGGCGGTGTTGCGCGGCAACCTAGCGCCGCGCGGTGCGCTCATCAAGCAATCAGCCGCATCGCCGAAGCTGATGCAGCACGCTGGCCGGGCGGTCGTGTTC
>DATLOA010000424.1:0-6715 GCA_035536515.1 Burkholderiaceae bacterium
CGTAGCGGCGCGGCCTGAGTCGTCGGGCACTACGTCTCGTGCGAGGTAATCTCGCGACAGCGGCGGCTTGCGCGGATGCGCCGCCTTTGAGTCGTCGCCCGAGGAGCGGAGCAACGCCGGGGCCTTTGAGCAAAAAAGCGCTTTAGCCCTTTTTTGCGGCGGCGTTGTGAGTACCGCAGTGGTCGCCCCTCCGGGGCCGACGACGTAGGCGGCGCAGCTGCGCCAGCCGCTGCTGCTGCCGAAGAACACCGCATGCGCGTTGAACACCGGCGCACGCTAGTGCATCAACGACCGCTCGCGCCCAACGCCACGCCGATCTATAAACATCTGCACAAAATCGCCGACGTTCATTGGACGCGCAAACAAATATCCCTGCGCAGAGTCGCACCCTAAATGTTGCATCCACGTCTGCTGAGCTTGCGTTTCGATGCCTTCCGCCGTGATGTTGATGCCGAGTGACCGCGCCATATCGATCACCGCCTTAACAATCGTAAGAGTGCGAGCATCGCGCATGCACTCGACCGTGAAGCTGCGATCTATCTTCAGCCGGTGAATCGGCAGGTCGCGCAGGTGCGCCAGGCTTGAAAAGCCAACCCCGAAGTCATCGAGCGCGATGCGAACACCCGCGTTGCGCATGCGCACCAGGTTTTCGCGGGACACGGCCGAGGTATCAAGCAGGCCGGTCTCGGTGACTTCGACTTCGATGTCGTTCGGCGGCACGTCATGTTCGTTCAATATATTGAGCAAGCCTTCCACGCATCCGAGCTGGCGCAGCTGCACGCCGGCCATGTTGATCGACAGCGGCGGAATATCGAGGCCCTGCATGCGCCAATCGCGCCTCGCACGGCAAGCTTCGTGAATGACCCATTCGCCGAGCGCGACGATCAGGCCCGACTCTTCGGCGATTGGGATGAATTCGGCGGGAGGAATATCGCCCAACTCGGCGTCGCGCCAGCGGATAAGCGCTTCGGCGCCGACCAGCTTGCCGTCATTCAGTGAAATCAGCGGTTGATAGACAAGCTTGAAGTCGCGCGCTTCGACTGCCTTGCGCAGCCGCTGCTCGAGGCGCAGACGCAAATCTGCGCGTCGTGCAACGGTTGGGGTATAGAACGCATATGTCTGCCGCCCGCTGTCCTTCGCCTGATACATCGCGGCGTCCGCTGCATTCAGCAGCGAGTCGAGCTCAATGCCATCCTGCGGGAAAAAGCTGATGCCGACAGACGGCGTTACCGAAACTTCCATGCCCAACACGCGCGCCGGCTCCGAGATCGAGCGGATCAACTCCTTTGCAATATCGACCGCATATTCGCCACGTTCGATGTTGACCAACAGCGCCACTAGCTCGTCGCCGCCACGGCGACCTACCAGATGCGGCTCTGCAATCAGATTACGAATGCGGCTCGCGACGATCGACAGCATCTGATCGCCGACCCGGTGGCCGTAACCGTTGTTGAGAAGTCGGAAGTTATCAAGGTCAATGAACAGCAGCGCGCAGCGCTGTCCACTCGCGTAAGCGTTGGCAAGAATACGGCCCGCACGCTCGTCAAACGTTTGCCGATTCGAAAGTTGCGTCAGCTCATCGACCGTGGCCAGCCGCTCGATGCGCTCCTGCGACTTCACCTGCTCGGTAATGTTCTTTCCGATGCCGCGGTAGCCAATGAATTTACCGTCCCGGTCGAACACGGGATCGCCGCTGGTGACGTTGTAGACGAACGAACCGTCAGGCATCCAGCGCCGGAACAACACGTCGCGAAACGGCTTGCGGGCGAGCAATGCGGCACGATGCTCGTCCCAGGACGACGGTCGGATCAATTCACCCGGCAGCTCCCAGCGGTGCTTGCCGATGATCTCATCGTCTTCCAGGTTAATAGTGTCGCGCTCGCCGCGCTGAAGTCGCGTGAAGCGCAGCTGTTCGTCCATCTCCCAGTACCAATCGGATGACAGCTCGGTGAGCGCCCGGAAGCGCGCTTCGTTGTCCTTGATTTTCGCAATCAACGACTCGCGCTCGGTCACGTCCCACGCGAGTCCGCGATAACCGACGAACTCGCCGCGCTCGAATACCGCATGGCCCGAGACTTCGAAATACATATCGCGCCCGAGATGACGCGGATGCAGCTTCAGCTTCAGCTGCTTGAATGGGCGGCGTTCGGCTACGTCGCGATTCAACTGATCCCAGTTAACAGTCATCGACGCATCGAGGCCTTCGATCTCCGATAGCCGGCGGCCGCAAATCAACTTCCGCGCGCGAGCTTCATAACCAGCCGCGCCGCTCAGGCGCGTGACTTTGTGCTCGCGATCGGTTTCCCAATACCACTCGGTGACCAGCGTCGTCAGCGCGCGGAAGCGTTCTTCGCTTTCGCGCAGCGCCGCCAGCGTTTGCTCGCGCTCGGTTACGTCGCGTCCCGCACCGTAATAGCCTTGAAACTCCCCATGCTCGTCAAAAATCGGCTTACCGCTGACTGCAATCCACATCGGCGAGCCGTCGCCACGGCGAGTCTTGTAGGTAAACCACGAAAAAGGCTCGCGGCGCTCGATGCGCCCGAGATATTCGGTGTATTGCTGCGGGTCCGCCTCGAACGCGGTCATCTCCGACCGCCTCTTGCCAATCAGCTCGGCGCCGGACTGGCGCAGATGGCGCTCGACAGCCGCCGAAAACTCGATGAAGCGTCCGTGCGCATCCTGGCGCCAAAACCAGTCGTAGGTCAGCTCGCCCAGGTCGTCGATCAGCTTGCGCCGCATCGACAGCTCATGCTCGATCAGCTTTTGCTCGGTCACGTCGCGCCGGAAGCTGATGACCCCGCCCTCGGCCGTCAGGCAGTCGGTCATCAACAGCCAGCGATTGCCGACATGGCGCACGACCTCGGTGACCTCGGTGCCACCTCGCCGCCGGTGCGCGGCTTCCATGAATTGTTCCAACGTGCGGCCGTCAATGACTTCCGCTGGCGCAACTTTGTAGTACGCGGCCACGATGTCGTAGAGCTTTGCACCCGGCGCAAGCAAGTGCGCGACCTCGGGATACAGCGCGCGAAACGCTGCGTTGCAGTTAAGAAGTCGGTCATCGCGGTCGTAAAGTGCGACGCCGACGTTCATCGATTCGAGCGAGCGTTCCCACGCGAGCGCGCGCGCCCGCGTCTCGCCGATCCCGATTCGGCTGCCGATCATGTACAACCCGAACGCCATCAGCAGCGCCGCGCCAAGAACGATTTTCAGATAAGACACGGTGCTTGGCGGCAGCGCGGAGTTGGCCGCCAAGGTCGCCGCAATGAGTGTTGCAATGAACGCGAGGGCGAGCGCGCCCATCAAAATCGAAAACCAGCGCGACTGAACCGCGCCAGCAAGTGTTTTCGCAGCAGGTGAGATCTTATTTAAGAAGGCGGTCGGCCCTTGCATCGGGCCCTTTCAGCAACGATGGCGCGCCGAAGTATGCCTATAAGCGCGCCCAGCACAAGCCCGCGTCCTGGCAGGTTTTGCCTGCTAGACGTCGGCTTCGATTTCGTTGCCATGCT
This sequence comes from Burkholderiaceae bacterium, assembly GCA_035536515.1. Lineage (GTDB taxonomy): Bacteria > Pseudomonadota > Gammaproteobacteria > Burkholderiales > Burkholderiaceae_F > JACCZX01. The sequence goes on from DATLOA010000424.1 coordinate 3,507, forward strand.
CTTCAAGCCACGCCCTGCGCGCCTGGCTTTCGGCGCGGCCCATGAGCATCGTCATCGTCGCTGCGGTTTCGGCATTGGCGACGTCGCCGAGCCCGACGCGCATAAGGCGCCGCGTGTCGGGATTCATCGTCGTCTCCCACAACTGCTCGGGGCTCATCTCGCCAAGGCCCTTGAAGCGGGCAATCGTCCAGCTGCCTTCCTTTACTTTCTCGTCGATCAGCTTTTCGAGCGTGGTGTCGAGCTCAGCCTCATCCAGGCAGTACAGGCGGCGCATCGGCCGCTTACCGAGCGCCGGCACGTCGACGCGATACAGCGGCGGCCGTGCGACGTAGATATGTCCGCGATGCACCAGTTGAGGAAAGTGGCGGAAGAACAACGTCAGAAGCAGGACCTGTATGTGCGAGCCGTCGACGTCGGCGTCCGCTAGGACGCACACTTTTCCATAGCGCAATCCATCGAAGTTGATGTCGTCGGCGACGCCATGCGGGTCGATGCCGATCGCTACTGCCATGTCATGCACTTCGGCGTTGCCGAACAAGCGGTCGCGCTCGACCTCCCACGTGTTGAGCACCTTTCCGCGCAGCGGCAGGATCGCCTGAAACTCCTTGTCGCGCCCCATTTTTGCCGAGCCGCCCGCGGAGTCACCCTCGACCAAGAACAACTCGTTGCGCGTTAGCTCGGTCGATTCGCAGTCGGTCAGCTTGCCGGGCAACACCGCAACCGCCGAACTTTTCTTCTTCTCGATCTTCTGGCCGGCGCGTGCGCGCGCCTGCGCCTGCGATACGACGAGCTCGGCGAGCCGCCTGCCGTCGTTTGGATTGTGATTGAGCCAGAATTCGAGCTGAGGACGAACGAAAAAGGACACCAGCCGCACTGCGTCGCGGCTTAGCAAACGCTCCTTGACCTGCCCCTGAAACTGCGGATCCAGCACCTTGGCTGACAACACGAAACTCGCGCGCGCGAATACGTCTTCGGGCAGCAGCTTGACCCCCTTCGGCAAAAGCTGGTGCGCATCGATAAACGCGCGGACTGCGCCGAATAGTCCCTCCCGCAACCCCGCCTCGTGCGTGCCGCCAGCCGACGTCGGAATCAGGTTGACGTAAGACTCACGCGTGACCGCACCATCGTCGGTCCACACGATGACCCAGTTCGCACCCTCGCCCTCGGCGAACGTCGGATCATCGGCAGCAGCAAATCCGCTGGACTCGAAGGGCGGCAAGACCGGATCGTCGGTCAGCGATCCCAGCAAGTATTCGCGCAGCCCGCCTTCATAACGCCAGCGCTGCGTTGTGCCGCTTGGTGCCACCGCCTTTTCGTTCGTCAGCGTGATCTCTGTGCCGGGCAACAGCACTGCCTTGCTTCGCAATAGCCGCTCGAGCTCGTCGACCGGAATCTGCGCCGAGTCGAAGTATTTTTGGTTCGGCCAGACTTTGATACGCGTACCGCTCGGCTTGATCGAGCCCTTCGCGGCTACCGACTTCAAGCGCTGCACGACGTCGCCATTTTCAAAGGCAATTGTGTGCACCTTGCCGTCGCGCCAGACAGTGACTTCAAGGCGCGCAGCTAGCGCGTTGGTGACCGAGACCCCGACGCCGTGCAGTCCGCCGGAAAACGCATACGCACCGCCTGCGCGCTTGTCGAACTTGCCGCCCGCATGCAGCCGCGTGAAAACGATCTCGACAACCGGTTCCTTTTCCTCGGGATGCAGCCCCACCGGAATACCGCGCCCGTCATCTTCGACGGTGATTGCACCGTCTTTGCTCAGTGTGACGTCGATGCGCGTGCCAGAGCCCGCAAGAATTTCGTCCGAAGCGTTGTCAATCACTTCCTGCACTATATGCAACGGGCTTTCGGTGCGCGTGTACATGCCGGGCCGCTGCTTGACCGGCTCAAGCCCTTTCAGTACGCGAATAGATTCTTCGCTGTAGTCGCCGCCGCGCCGCGAAGCCCGCTGATTGCCTTGCATCACCCGCCGTATGTCATGTTAAAAAGCGCGCGCAGTCTACGTCAGCCGCTGGATATACTGCCGCGCGCTCGCCGTAGCACAATGGATAGTGCACATGCCTCCTAAGCGTGGGATTCAGGTTCGATTCCTGACGGCGAGACCTGTCAGGCTATGAACCCAAATCAAATTTCAACACCGTTGGGCGTCGAACGATCTTCGATGCAGGGCCGCTTTGACCTGATTTTTCGCATTGCCGGCGCCGCGCTCGTCGTCGTCGGCATATATCTGGTCATTCAGCCGTTCCTCAGCGCCCTTTTAGTCGCAGGCGTGCTCGCGATCGCAACCTGGCCTGCGTACGAACGGCTGCGCAGCAACCTCCGCGGCAACTCGACAGTCAGCGCGTCCGTGATGCTCTTTCTGATCCTGGCGACGACGATCGTGCCGATCGCGCTGCTGGCGGAAGCGGCAGCCGATCACGTGCCGGCGCTGTTTTCAGCATTGCGCGACTGGCAAGCAGACGGTCTTCGCGTGCCGGAGCAGATCAAGGGCATCCCGCTGGTCGGCGAGAGTGTCTATCAGTGGTTGATGACGCTGCTGGCGGACCGCACGCAATCGGCCGCGCTCTTGCAACGTGCGCTCGAGCCGGCCGGCAAACTGTCGTTCGCGTTGGTGCGGCTGCTCGGTGACGGCATTTTGCAAATGCTGCTGGTTGCATTCATCGTTTTCTTCTATTACCGCGACGGCGAGCGGATCACGCAATTGACTCACCGCATCTCGCGCCGGCTATCGGGCCGTATGAGCGACGAAGTTCTGTCGATCGTCGTCGGCACCACACGCAGCGTGTTCATCAGCATTGTGGGCACCGCCGCAGCACAGGCGATCGTTGCGTATATCGGCTTTCTGATCGCCGGCGTGCCAGGCGCGTTCCTGCTGAGCGTTGGCACTTTTGTGTTGTCGGTGGTGCCGATGGGCCCGGTGGTGCTCTGGGGTGGCGCCGCCATATGGCTGTACATGCAAGGCGAAACCGGTTGGGCAATCTTCATGGCAATCTGGGGCGCTGCCGTCATCAGCAGCATCGACAACTTTCTAAAGCCACTGTTAATTGCGCGCGGATCGACCCTGTCACTGGCACTGATCTTTCTAGGTGTCTTGGGCGGCGTGCTGGCGTTTGGATTCATTGGCGTAATTCTCGGGCCAGTATTGCTGGCGCTCGGTGTGTCACTTGGTCGCGCGTGGATCAGCACGCGCAACAGCGAAGTGCCCG
>DATLOA010000425.1:0-2782 GCA_035536515.1 Burkholderiaceae bacterium
GCCTGAAAGCGGGCCGGGGTCCGCGGGAGGAACGGGAACGAAGCCTGGCAACAATTGCATCGGCGCGTCGATGCCTTCGGTACGATGTCGCTCGATAGCGAAGCGGCTCTGCAGCAGCAGTAAGTCGAGCGATTGCAGGCAGTGCGCGAGATGGGAGCTTGACCGCCACAGCTGCGGCGGGCGTTTGTAGTGCAGCGTGCAGCGCACGCACGATTTTTCAAAGCACGCCTTGTCATCGAAGCGGAACAACACATGCGTCGGGCAGACGAGCCAATACTCGTGCGCGGTGTAGAGCTTGATGCCGTCTCCATAGCGCAGCACGCCCGGGCCGCCGACGAGCGAGACGTTGTGAAAGTGGATAACGTCGTAGCTGCCCGGTGCGAGGATTTGGCGCAGTTGCTTGGCGTAAGGACCGGGCCCGCCAATCTGATGCGACAGCAGCGTAGAAACATGGGCCGAACGCGACACCAGTGGCAGTCGCCGCACGCCGGGTGTTTCTTCAAAACCTGGCTGCGGCTCGGGGCACGACAAACGATAGGCGTCAACGGAGTGAACCACATCGACGCTATGCCCGCGCGCGGCGAGGGCGCGCGCGAGCCGGTGCACGAAGATGGCGTCGCCGCCGAAGTGATACGGCGGATAAAAGGTGGTGACGAGGCAGAAGCGCAGCATGCGACGCGGCCTAGCGCCGCGCGGCTTCTTCGAGGACGCGCACCATCGTATCGGCGCCGGCGTCCCACGAGTACGCCCGTGCGCGCACAAGGCCGCGCGCACGCAGGTCTGCGCGCAACTTCGGGTCGCGCAACAGCCGCAAAACGCTGGCGGCAATTGCCTCGTCCGAGTCTGGGTCAAACAGCAATCCGGCGCCGCCGAGCACCTCGGGCAGCGAATTGCGGTCGCTCGCCGCTACGGGCAGGCCGCACGCCATCGCCTCCACGACGGGCAGGCCGAAGCCTTCACCTTTGGACGGCAGTACCAGCATCGTCGCGGCGTTGTACAAGAGCACAAGATCCTCGTCGGGCACGTAACCCGTAAACGTGACGCGTTCTTCCAGACCAAGGGAGCGCGCCAGTTCCACCAACTCGCGGTAACAACCGAGGAAGCTGTCGCCTTTGTAGTCGCCCACCAGCACCACGTGCCAGCCGTCGGGCTCTTGTTGTCGCACTCGCGCGGCGGCGCGTAACAAAGCCTGCAGATTCTTGTGCGGACTGATGCCGCCCACGTAAAGGATCAGGCGCGCACCGAACGGAATCGCATGGCGCGCACCCGCTGCCGCGTCGGCTGCACGCGGAACGAAACCCGTGTCGGGCCCCTCGCTGACCACCGCGATTGAGTCTTCGCGCAAAGCGAACGCGGCCGCAATCTGCCGCCGCGCGTCGTTCGACACGGTAACGATGCGATTGGCGCGCCTGATCGCGAGGCGCGACTTGAGCTTCCACAGCAGGCGCGAGCGCCAGTGCGGAAACAGCAGATGCGGCTGGTGCACATCGGTCGCATCGTGAATTGTCAGCACGGCGGGCGTCGAGCCCAAGAGTGGCACGAACGTGTAGCGTGTAGGAAATAGCACCACGTCGAAGCGCGCGCTGGTCAGCGCGCGGCTCATGCGCCATACATCGGCGAGGCTGCGTGCACCATCGGCCGCTGCAGCCTGCGTCGGTTGCTCCGAGGTCTGGACGACTAGTGTTTCGGCTCCGCTTGGAAAGGTGCATTGGCGCGCGGTATGTGCGTCGACAACGAGCACAAAGTGGTGCTGTGGATGCCGCACAACCATGGCTGTGACGAGTTGCCGCGTGAACCGCCCGTACCCGCGGCGATTGGCCCACGTGCACGCCTCCACTCCTATGCGCATCAGACGCGGCTTCCAGTTAGGTCGCGGATTCTATCCAGCCAGTAGCAGACGATAGACTGCGGCTCGAACGGTAATCCCTTTGACGCATTCTGTTTGAAAGATTGTGAAATTGTCCACCGCGCCACTGAGCGTCTCTGTGATCATCCCGCTCTACAACGCAGAGAAACTGATCGAGCGTTGCCTGGTGCCGCTACTGGCGATGCTTAGTCGCAGCGAGATTGCCGAGATCATCGTGATCGACGACGGCTCGACTGACCGCTCGGCCGCGACCGTGCGCAAGCATGCATCGGTGCAATTGCTGGCAATGCAGGCGCAGAGCGGCCCTGGCGCGGCGCGTAACCGCGCCGCGCAAATCGCGCACGGCGAGTATCTGTGGTTTGTCGATTCCGATGTGATCGTCGCCGACGACGCCGCACGCGTGTTGCGCGAAACGCTGGCACGAACGCGGCCGGCGGCAGTGATTGGTTCGTACGACGACCAGCCGGGCGCGAACAATTTCCTGTCGCAGTACAAGAACCTGGTGCATCACTACTACCACCACCGCGGCAAGGATCAGGCATCGACGTTCTGGGCAGGGTGTGGGGCCGTTCAGCGACTGCTGTTCTTGCGGCTTGGCGGCTTTGATGCCAGGCGCTATCGATACCCGTCGATTGAGGATATCGAGCTTGGTTATCGCATCGCGGATGCCGGTGGCGCCATCGTTCTCGAGCGCCGTCTGCAGGGAAAGCATCTGAAGGAATGGCGCTTTTTGAACCTAGTGCATACGGAAGTGTTTCGCCGCGCGTTGCCGTGGTCGCGGCTGATGCTTGAGCGCAAGAACATCACCGACGATCTAAACGTCGGCAAGAACGAACGGCTGCGAGCGGTGTTAACTGCAGTTGCGCTGCTGGGTTTACTTGCCTGGGTTGCTGGATGGTTAAGCGGCTGGATGCT
>DATLOA010000426.1:0-2129 GCA_035536515.1 Burkholderiaceae bacterium
CTCGAGCGCGCTCTAGACGTACTGGAGAGCAATCCTACGGTCGCGCTTTGTTATCCGCAGGCCGTGCTGATCGATGCGGAAGGTCGCAGTCGGCAGAATTACGACGACGTTCTTCACCTCCTTCACAAGGATCCGGCTGAACGCTTCGTGAAGATCATCGACAATATAAAGTTAGTACACCAACATCTTGGCTTGATCCGAATGTCGCACCTGCTCCAGACGCATCTGTTTGGCGCTTACGAAGCCTCTGACGTCAACCTGTTAGCCGAATTGAGCTTGTACGGCAGGTTTTTCGAGCTGCCTTATCGACTTTACTTCCGCAGATTTCACCAGGACTCCGGAAGCTGGAGACGAGATGATGCCGTGCACCAGGCGCGCCGGTTCCATGCCAGCGGTGCCAGGATCGGATTTAACAAGTGGCGTCGCTACCTGGGATTATTTCTGGGAGTGGGAGGGTCTCCGCTTCCCGTGCAATCCAAGACACGTCTTTATCGCTATATTGGGCGACGCATGATCTGGGATCGCCACGACTTAACCGCCGAACTCGCCGACTATGCGCGAGCTGCCTCCGGGAGCGTTTTTTCGCGACGAAAAACAAGTTGAGCTAGCAGACCACCTTCTACGGGTCGGGGGCTTTTCCGGCGGTACCAACGTATGAGACGAGAAATCGCGACAGGCGCCGCATGGATGGTCCTTTTCCGGCTGATCGATCGCTCGCTAGGCCTGATCAGCACGGTGATCCTTGCTCGCTTGTTGTTGCCGGCGGATTTCGGCCTGGTAGCAATGGCCATGTCGATTATTGGTCTGATCGAACTGGCAACAGCGTTCAGTTTCGAAATTGCGTTGATCCAGAAGGCGAACCCCGCGAGGGTGCACTACGACACTGCTTTTACCTTGAATATTTTGTTGGCCACGGGCGGAGCCGTGCTGACTTTGGGTCTCGCGCATCCAGCGGCGGCTTTCTACGATGAACCTCGGCTGGTGCCGGTCATGCTTGCAATTGGCGCTGCGTGGTTGATCTCTGGCTTCGAAAACGTCGGGACGGTCAACTTTAGACGCAACATGGATTTCCGACGCGAGTTTCGCTTTCTTGCCTACAAACGCGTGATTTCGTTCGGCGTTGCAATCGCCGCCGCTGTGACGCTCCGTTCGTATTGGGCGCTGGTGATCGGGATGGTTACAGGGCGGGTGGCTGGCGTGATTTTGGGCTACCTGCTCGAGCCGTTCCGCCCCAGGCTTTCGCTGGCGGCAAGCCGGCAGTTGTTTTCGTTTTCGGGGTGGATGCTCGTTACCAATATCGCCGGCGCCGTCGTCAGCAAGATCCCGCAGTTTTTTGTTGGCAGGATGTTCGGCGCGCAGACGCTGGGCGCGTACACGGTTGGCGCGGAGATCGCTCAGTTGGCACACACCGAGCTGGTCGCACCGATAAATCGCGCAATGATCCCCGGTTATTCTCGTCTTGCTGACGATCTTGATGCTTTTCGACTGACCTGTATCGATTCCGCAGGAGCGATCCTTCTTCTTGTGTTGCCCGCAAGTGTCGGTATGGCAATTCTCGCGGGCCCAATCGTTCGTGTCTTGCTCGGCGAGCAGTGGAGCGAAGCCGTTCCGGTTATTCAGGTGCTGGCATTTTCCGGAGCGGTAAACGCGATAGTGTCAAACAACCACGCCGCCTATGTTGCGCTGGGGCGACCCCAACTTTCCGCATTCATTCTGCTTTCGCGCGTGGCAGTTCTGATTCCACTGCTGTTCCTTCTATCGACGCAGCTGGGACTTCTCGGGATCGTTTACGCTGAATTCGCCGCAGCAGCAGCAAGTCTCTTGGTGAGCTACCCGATGCTGTTCAGACAACTGCGAATTCCGGTTCTTGGCTATGTGAGAGCGCTATGGCGACCCACGCTTGCAAGCGCCATCATGGGCTTCTTGGTATATGGCGTGCTGCAATTGTTTGCGCCTCATTACAGCGTGGCCACCGCCGTGCGTGACCTTGTCACGGGAGTCGTAGTGGGCGTGCTGACCTACGGTCTGATGCTGTGGGGACTGTGGAGGCTATCTCACCGACCCGACACGGCGGAAGTGGCGATTGCGCGTTACGGAATATCAGCCTGTCGGTCCTTCATCAATCGATA
>DATLOA010000427.1:0-4372 GCA_035536515.1 Burkholderiaceae bacterium
GCCCGGAACGCCGGATAATCGGGATCCGCCAGTGACGGCGCTGCAAAAAAGCCGGTGATGTAGTTGGTCGGCAGCTTTCTTTCGACGAGGACGACTTCCGGCGTCACGTTGGTGATCGCTTTGACCGCTGTCGCTCTTCCGCCCGTAGCCGGCAGGCCGCCGAACGCCGCTTGAATCCTTTGCGTGAGGTCGGCGCGCGGGACGTTGCCGACAACTACAATCAGCAGATTCTCCTTTGTCAGCCGATTCTTGTGCCAGGCAGCAAGAGCGTCGCGCTGGATCGCCGTAAGCGACGCGACTGTGCCGCGAGGTATTGCCGCGTATGCGTGCCCCATATAGAAGAGGCTGTCCGCGAGGTAGCCGAGGTAGGTGTCGGGATCGTCTGAGCGACGGCGCGCAGCGTCGACCATTTGCCCGCGCACAAGCTCTACCTCTGCCGCCGGGAACGTCGGTCGGAGTGCAGCCTCGGAGAAGAGATCCCATGCCTGATTCCAGTTCTGCCGGACTGCCTGCATCGTGAGAACCGAAAAATCCATTGTCGTCTCGAAGCCGATGTTCGTGCCCGTTTCGGTTGAAAGCGCGGTGAACGCGTCCTTGCTGTATTTCTGCGTTCCGTGTGTTGACGCGTCGAGCATCATGGCTTCGATGCCGGCGTTGACCGGAGTGAGACTTGCCGAGCCTCCCTTCAGGTAGAGGCGCACGGCAACGACCTCGTTGGCCGTGACGGGCTTGTGAATCACCGGGATGCCGGCGACATCGAATTTCGAAACTGTGGTGGCGGTTTGTGCTCCACCGCTCGCCGACAGGGCAATCGCGAGCGGGAGCGCAATGCTCATGGTCTTTTTCATTCTGCACCTCCATTCTGCATCAGCTGCGCGGTTGTGACGTTGAGCTTCGCGCGATCAGCCGGACTCAGGAGCAGCCCGGTGACGCGCGGCTTGCCGATGATGTACTTCCGCGCAAACCCGGCCAGGTTCGCGCGAGTGACCTTTTGCATTTCCGGGACGTAGGTCTTGTAATAATCCAGACCGGTGACGGCCCACCAGAATCCGACGGTGTGCGCGTACCCGGAGGATTGCTCGCGCCCATAGAGCGCCTGTATTCCAAGCTGCCGCTGCGCAGCCGCAAGCTCCGCTTGAGTCACGTAATTCTCGTCGCCGAGCTTGACGATCTCTTCCATGATCGCCTTCTGCGCCTGGAGCGCCTTGTCGGGCGTCGTCTGCGCGAACACCGTAATCGGGCCTACGTGGGCCTGCGTGTAGTAGGAAAGGCCGACTCCGAATGTGAGCCCGCTGTCTACGAGACGCTTCTGGAACGTGCTGGAAGGATTCGACAGAACTGTGCTGAGCACGTCAGCTGCATACGTTGCAGCCGGGTCTGCCGTAACGCTCGGCCCCTGCCATGCGATGTACAGCGCAGCCCCGTTCACCGGCTGCTCGACGATGACAGCCGCGCTTTTCGTCAGTGGCGGTGGATTGGGAGCCGGCGTCGCGAAAGGATTTGGTCCACGCGGCCAGTCCCCAAAGATCTGCTCGGCCAGCTGGAATCCGCGCGCCGGTGTGATATCCCCAGCGAGAATGAGAGCGCTGTTGTTTGGTATGTAAAAGCGCTCCTTGATGGTATTCATCTTCTCACGAGTCGCCGACGTGATCACTTCACGCTTGCCGATTGCCGTCTTTCGAGTGTAGAAGCCAGGCGACCACAGGATCGTGTCCGCACCTCTGGTCAGGTGGAAGAACGGGTTCGCTTCGTTCCGGTCGAATTCGCCAAGGACGACGGGCCGCTCCCGCACCAGCTCATCCTGGTTGAAGAGCGGATATCTGATAGCATCCTCCATGAACTGGAGAGCGGGTACCAGGCTGTCGACTCCGACCGTAATGAAGTAGTTGACACGCTCCTCGCTGGTCGTGCCGTTCCACTGCGCACCGAGCTGATTCAGCCGCCTCAGATACTTCTCCTGCGATGGGATCGTCTTGTTTGCCTTGAAGAACATGTGCTCATACAAGTGGGACAGGCCCGAGAACTCGGGGCCTTCCGTATACGCGCCATTCTTGACATCGAGCTCGATCGTCACGATCGGAACCGCATGGTTCTCGATCACCATGACCTCGAGGCCGTTTGCGAGCTTTTTGCTCTGGACTCCAATCTCGTTGCTCTGGGCGCCAAGCACCGGGGCGACGAGCAGCGCCCCTGCAGTCAGGAACCACCGTTTCATGCTACCTCCGCTGGATCCGTCGTAAAAGGTTTCTTTATTGTACACCGGAGCCATGTAGCAAGATGAATTCCGCTGTGCGCAGCGGTGGGCGTCATCACGCAGGGTGATTCCTCTGATCCACGCGGTAGAGGCACAAATGGCACTTCGCAGACGACGCTATGTCGCGCTCGGCGACTCGATGAGCATCAGCGAATACCCGAACATCGATGCAGCGTCGCGGTACGGACGGCACTTCAAGGACCTCGGCGCCGCCGCGCTCCTCTTCAGGAATGACGACGAGCTTTTCCCCGAGTTCGCTGGGCGCGACCTTAAATCGCGCCGTGTGAACTTCGAGTTTGTCGATCTCGCGACGGACGGTGCTACACTGCCGACGGTAATGTCTCAGCTCGGCGGAATCGGCGATTCTGCAGAGATCATCACCCTGACCGTCGGTGGAAACGACATGCTGAGCGTGGTGTGCTCGGCACCTTCGGCCGCGAACGGGATTGCCGCGGCAATAGAGAAGATCGCGGACGCTTACGAAGCGCTTGTGTCCAGGATTCGTGCCGCTGCGCAGGAAGCTCTACTCATTCTCAATACGGTCTACGATCCCTCGGACGGCACGGGCCGGTTAACTGGGACGAACGAACGCCTGCCAATTGAGCACCTGCCAATTTTTAACGATCGCGTACGCGGCGTCGCCGCCGCAACGCACGGCGCAGTTCTGGCCGACGTGCACAGCCATTTTCTGGGGCACGGCATGACCGCCCCCGCTGGCAGCCGGTGGTACTGGACCGAGAGCATCATTGAGCCGGGTATCACCGGCGCCAGCGAGATCAGACGGCTGTGGGTCGACGCGCTGGAGCGGGCGAGGGTGCCATAACGCAACCTTCGGGGGTTTCCTCTCAGCACGGCGGCCGTTCATTGCGCTGCACGGCACTGTCTTTGCCTTTTTTCTTGTGGCTCGACAAAACGCACCCTCAGGAGGAATTCGATCGATGACGACATCAATCTCAACCGTGCGATACTTGCCAGGTTCCCTTGTTTTCGGATTTCTTCTGCTTGCAGGCTGCAGCGGCGACAAGGACGCGGCCGCGACAGGTGAAGCCCCGGCGGCAGCGCCAGGCGCTTCGACCGAGAGCACCGATGAGCAGCTGGCGGACATCGGTGAGTACAAGCTCAGCATGGACAAGTACGACAAGTACATCGCTGCTCAGCGCAACATTGCGCTCAAGGCGAAAGACCTGTCGGCGGCAGAAAAGGAGGCATTCCAGAAACGCGCCGATGCGCGCGGCGGTAACAACGAGAGTCTCGACGACATGGTTCGCAACATCGAATCAGAGCCGTTAATGAACTCCGCTGTGCGCGAAGCCGGGCTTTCGGCGCGCGAGTTCACCATGATCACCATGGCGATGATGCAGACCGCGATGGCGTACAGCGTCGCAAAGATGCGCCCGAAGGACAACCAGGATTCGCTGATCCGCGAAATGAAGGCAAACCCCGACAACGTGAAGTTCTGGCAGGCCAACGAGGCCGAGATCACGCGAAAGCAGAAAGCCCTAGAGGCTGAGATGAAGCAGCTGGGAGCAATGGACGACACGTCCGACTAGCCGCCGACGCTCCCCTTGCCGGCCGGTCGGCGGGCTATCCCGTGTTCCTCAGCCCCTGCGCGATGCCACTCAACGTAGTGGCGAGCACGCCATCCACGGCGTCACGAGTTTGCTCGTCACCTGCGGCCTCACCCGGTTGTCGCTTCCGTCGCAGCATGACGATCTGCAGCAGCGACAGCGGATCGACATAAGGATTACGTAGCGCAATCGCTGACTGCAGCACCGGGTTGTCGCGGAGCAGGATCGTGCTGTCGCGGATACGTAGTACGGCGTCTACCGTGCTCTTGAACTCGCCCTCGAGTCGCGACAGCAGAGCGACGTCGCCACCGAGATTCTTGACGTAGGCCCGCGCAATCTCGAGATCGGTCTTTGCACACACCATCTCGATTTTGCCGAGGAGGTCGTCGAAGAACGGCCACCGTGCGGCCATTCGGCGCAGGACGTCCAGCCCTTCGGGCGTCGACGCGTAATGCGCGAGCGCGGTCCCGGCTCCGAGCCAGCCGGTGAGCATGAGGCGTATCTGCGTCCAGCCGAAGCCCCACGGGATCGCACGGATGCCGGTGATCCC
>DATLOA010000428.1:0-14746 GCA_035536515.1 Burkholderiaceae bacterium
CGACAGTCCGAGATAAAACTCCTTCACGTCTTCGTTCTCGCGCAGCGAACGCGCTTCGCCGTCCATCACGACGCGCCCGTTTTCCAGGATGTAGCCGTACTTTGCGTACTTCAAGGCAAGATTGGTGTTCTGCTCGGCGAGCAGGAATGACACGCCCTCCTTCGCGTTCAGGTCATGGACGATGCCGAAGATCTCCTCGACCAACTGCGGCGCGAGTCCCATCGAAGGTTCGTCGAGCAGGATCATCGAAGGCCGCGCCATCAACGCGCGCCCGATCGCTGTCATCTGCTGCTCACCCCCCGAGGTGTAACCCGACTGACTAGTGCGCCGTTGTTTGAGCCGCGGGAAATAGGAATACACCTTGTCCAGATCTGCCGCGATGTCGCCGCGTGACGTGCCGCGCCCCGACGAGCCGCGCGAATAAGCACCGGTCAACAAATTGTCCTCGACCGACAAGTGCGCGAAACACCGCCGGCCTTCCATCACTTGCACGACGCCGCGCTTGACGAGCTCATACGCAGTCAAACCCTGAATGTGCTCGCCTTTGTATTCGATCGACCCCTTTGTCACATCGCCGCGCTCGGCGTGCAACAGGTTTGACACCGCGCGCAGCGTCGTGGTCTTGCCCGCGCCATTGGCGCCAAGTAAAGCGACGATGCCGCCCTCGGGCACGGTCAGCGACACACCTTTGAGCACCAGGATCACATGGTTATAAATGACCTCGATGCCGTTGACGACTAATAACATTCAGGGGCGCGGGCGTGCTTTCCACGCCCGCTGCAGGCAAGTAATTATTTTTTGGCCGAAACGGGCGTTGCCTTCGCCGGAGCAGCCGCCTCTTTCATCTCCGCCTCGCAACTACGGCGCGTCAATTTCTTTTCCGCTGCATAGCGCGCAGCGGCGTCGCGGATCATCGGACGGATGATTTGCATGTCGGCCTCATACCAATCGGAAGTGAAATTCCACTTGGTGCCATCCCATTGTTGAATACGCGCACTGCGAGCACCTTCATGATCGCGGCAATTGGTGGCCAACGGACGCATGACGCCAGTCAGACCCAGCGCCTCGATGCGCTTGGCATCGATATTCAAGTTCTCGAGCCCATAGCGGGCCTCTTCACCGGTAACGACGCGGTTGCCATAGCGCGCCTGCGCCTGCCGCACCCCTTCAATCGACAACACCGCGCTGATCATGCCGCGCGTGTAAAGAACGCTTCCGACCTCTTCCTGCGGGCCGGTTCCCTGACCTTTGGCGTGTACCAGCTTAAGGATGTCTTCGTGCATCTTGGCGCGTCCGGCACCGTGCTGCAGGGCAAGACCGTTATATCCCTTGGCGTCCGCGCCTACCGGCACGACATCGGGCTCGGCGGCGGCCCACCACACCCCATACATACGGTCACGCGGAAAACCGGTCGCAACTGCCTCGCGCAACGCGGTTGAATTCATCACGCCCCACCCCCAAAGGAATACGTAATCAGGGCGGTTCTGACGAATCTGCAGCCACGCTGCTTTCTGTTCGACGCCGGGATGCGTGACAGGGATTGTCTGCAGCTCAAAGCCGTGCAGCTTTGAACGCTCCTGTAGCAGCGCGATCGGCTCCTTGCCATATGGCGAGTCGTGATAGACCAGCGTTATTTTTTTGCCCTTCAGTTTATCGACGCCTCCATTGAGCTTTCCAATGTGCTGCACGAGAATGTCGGCGGCGTCCCAATAGGTGCCGAGCAAGGGAAAGTTGTACGGAAATACCTCACCTTCAACCGACTCGGAACGTCCATAGCCGGCAGTGACCAACGGAATCTTGTCAATCGGCGCTTTGTCTGTCAGCGCAAATGTAATTCCCGTGGAAAGCGGCTGAAACATCGTCGCGCCTTTGCCCTTCAAGCGCTCATAACATTCGACGCCGCGGTCGGTCGCGTAGCCGGTCTCGCACTCCTCAAACGTGACTTTGACGCCGTTAATGCCGCCTTGCGCGTTGACCAGCTTCAGATAGTCAATAAAACCGTTCGCCCACGGTGTGCCGTTGGGCGCATAAGCGCCGGTCCGATAAACGAGCACGGGAAAAAACTGCTCGCCCTTGCTCGCAGCGGGCGCTTTGGTCTGGCCGATCGCCGGTGCCGATAAGCTCAGCGCGCCGGCGGCGGCGATTCCGGCGAGCGCTGTCATTGCGCCTGCCATCTTTCTTAAAACTGCCATGGTGGTCTCCTTTGGTCCGGTTTAATTAGATGAAGCCTTCCCGCACTTGGACCTCTTTCAGTGCGGGAATGGCCAAAGCCGCAATTTTTCTTTTCCAACTGCCCATAACCGCGCCAACCCGTGCGGTTCGACGATCAGGAAGAACACGATCAGGCTGCCAAAAATCATCGCTTCGAGGTGCGACACGAGTGCAGTCGAAATCGGCACGCCCAATGCACCCGGAATCTGATTCAACAAAATCGGCAGCAACACGATAAATGCCGCGCCGAAGTATGCGCCGAGCAATGAGCCCATACCGCCGATGATGATCATGAACAAAAGATTCAGCGAAAGGTTGATATTGAACGCCAACGGCTCCCACGCGCCTAGGTGGACAAACCCCCAGAGCGCACCCGCGATGCCGGCATAAAAAGAGCTGACCGCAAATGCCGAAAGCTTCGCGGTGAGCGGCTTGATCCCTATAACTTCCGCGGCAACATCCATGTCACGCGTTGCCATCCACGCGCGGCCTATGTGGCCCCGCACCAGATTCTTGGCCGCAAGCGTCAGCAAGATTGCGATCGACAGCACGAACAAATATTTGTCGACCGGCGAGTCGATCGTCCAGCCGAACATCTCTATAGGCGCGGTCGACACCGACCCCGACGACGAATAGTTGGTGAACCATTTCACTCGCGCGAATAACCAGTCGATAAAGAACTGCGCCGCCAGCGTGGCCACCGCGAGGTACAGGCCTTTTATTCGCAGGCTCGGTATGCCAAACAGCGCACCGACCAGTGCCGCGATGCCGCCCGCCAAAACCAGCACGACCAGAAAGTTCAGCGACTCGACGCGGATCGTCAGGTTATAGGCGGCATAAGCGCCAACTGCCATGAACGCCGCGGTACCGATCGAAATCTGACCGCAGTAGCCAACCAGGATGTTGAGCCCGATCGCCGCGATCGCGAGGATCACGAACGGAACGATCAGTGCCCTGAACATGTAATCACTGGCAATCGCCGGCACCGCCAGGTAGGCAAACGCGATCAGCGCAATGACAAACCAGCGGTCCTGTGCGATCGGCAGCAGCTGCTGATCGGCAGCATAAGTGGACTTGAACTGCCCGTTCTCTCTATAAAGCATGGTCAGACGCGGTCAATGTGCTTTTCACCAAATAAGCCCTCGGGTCTAACCAATAGAAACAACAACGCCAGTACGTACGCAAACCAGTTTTCGATACCGCCGCCGGCGAGATCGAACTGCTTGACCAGAGTCGGGCCGAGGAAAACTTCGGCGAATTTTTCGCCGACACCGATAATCAGCCCGCCGATAATCGCGCCTGGCACCGAGGTGAACCCGCCAAGGATCACGACCGGCAGCGCCTTTAGTGCCACCAGCGACACTGAGAACTGCACCCCGAGCTTCGATCCCCATACGACGCCCGCCACCAACGCGACAAAGCCGGCGACGGTCCAAACGATCACCCAGATGCGATTCAGAGGAATGCCGATCGATTGCGCGGCCTGATGATCGTCAGCAACTGCCCGCAACGCACGACCGGTGGGCGTTTTCTGAAAGAACAGCGCGAGTGCGATCACCAACAACGCTGCCGCTGCAGCGGCGACGAGGTCTTCGGTATTGATCAGAATCCCGCCCTGGAAAATGTTTTCGGCAACCAGCACCGGCGTCTTCGGCAACCCGGTATCGATTTGATAAATGTCGCTGCCCCAGACAGTCTGGCCAAAGCCGTCGAGAAAGAACGAAACGCCCAGTGTTGCCATCAGCAGTACGACCGCGTCCTGGTTGACCAGATGCCGCAGCACCAGCCGCTCGATCAGCCACGCCAGGATCGCCATGATTCCGATCGCGATCAGAAAGGCAATTGGCAGCGGCATCACCTCACCCATGCGCGCGACCGCCAGCGCTCCGAACAGCACCATCGCGCCCTGCGCAAAGTTGAACACACCGGAAGCCTTAAAGATCAGCACCAGGCCGAGCGCCACCAACGAATACAGCACGCCCGACATCAATCCGCCGAGCATCACCTCAAAATAAAATCCTGGCGCGCTGATGCCTGTGGCAAGCGGCAGCACCAGGCCGATCACTAACGCCACGAGCAGCGCCACGACCGCCCAATTTTTGAGCAGGTACGTACCCATCAATGCGCAACACCCAGGTACGCGTCGATCACGTTCTGACTGCTGCGAACCTGATCGGGCATGCCATCGCCGATCTTCTTGCCGTAATCGAGCACGACGACACGGTCAGAAATGTCCATCACGACGCCCATGTCGTGCTCAATCAGGACGATCGTCGTGCCGAACTCTTCGTTGACGTCGAGCACAAAGCGGCACATGTCTTCTTTTTCTTCGAGGTTCATGCCGGCCATCGGCTCGTCGAGCAGCAATAGCTTTGGCTCCATGGCCAGCGCACGGCCGAGGTCGACACGCTTTTGCAAACCGTACGGCAAACGCCCGACCGCAGTCTTTCGATACGCCTGAATTTCCAGAAAGTCGACGATGTGCTCGACGAATTCGCGATGACGCAACTCTTCCCGTCTGCCCGGGCCGAGGTGCATCGCCTGCCACAGCACGCCCGTGTTCATACGCAGGTTGCGGCCGGTCATGATGTTGTCGAGCACGCTCATGCCCTTGAACAACGCCAGGCTTTGAAACGTGCGCGAGATGCCCTCGGCTGCGGCTTCATGCGGGTCCATGTGCGAGCGCACCTTGCCGCGAAACGTGATGCGGCCGTGCTGCGGGGTGTAAACACCGTTGATCACGTTGAGCATCGAGCTCTTGCCGGCGCCGTTCGGGCCGATGATCGCGCGTATCTCGTGCTCGTACACATTGAACGAGACTTGTTGCAGCGCTTTGACACCGCCGAACGCTAGAGAAACGTCTTCCACGCTCAGCAATACATTGCCCGTATCACCGGGGCGGGCGCGACTCACCGCTTGCCCTCGTCTTTTGGTGTCGCCGGCTCGTCCTTCATGTTCCACGCCGAGTCGGCCGCGCGCTTGATTTCGTGCTTGGGCTTGCCTGCCTTATTCGCGGCTTCCATCACCAGATACAGAAACGTGAAGATCAATGCAAAGCCGATAACGGCAAGCAGCACCTGCCGGTTCGCTAGCGCCCAGGCAGCAAGACCCACACCAACTATCAGGCATGCGACGGCGGCGATCGTGCGCGCAGTCAATCAGGCCGCCTGTTTCAACTGGGAAAACACTTCAGCATCGATCACCTTCAGCGTTGCGCTGATCTTGCCGGTGCGCCCGTCCTCGAACTTGACTGCTGTTTCTACGTACTGCTCGTTTAACCCGCGGTACATTGCATCGACCAGTTGATCGAACTTCTGCTGAATGAAGCTGCGGCGCACTTTGCGCGTGCGAGTCAGCTCGTCGTCATCAGCGTCAAGTTCCTTATGGAGCACAATGAAGCGATGGATCTGCGCGTTAGCGAGGGCAGGGTCGTTGGCGAGATCTGCATTGACTTTGCTGACCGCTTCGCGCAACAACGCCAGTACCTCGGGCTTTGCAGCTAGATCGGTATAGCCGCCGTAGGGCAGGTTATGGCGCTCGGCCCAGTTGCCGACCGCTTCCATGTCGATGTTCAGAAACGCGGTAACCATCGCACGCTTGTCGCCGAACGCCACCGCCTCCTTGATTGTCGGGAAAAACTTCAGCTTGTTTTCGATGTATTTCGGCGCGAACAGCGTGCCGTCGGCAAGCTTGCCAACATCCTTCGCGCGATCGATGATTTTTAAATGACCGCCCTGGTCGAAATAGCCGGCGTCGCCGGTGTGGAACCAGCCGTCGGCATCCTTCGCCTCGTGCGTCGCCTCGGGTGCCTTGTAGTACTCGCGAAACAGGCCGGGCGAGCGAATCAGGATTTCGCCAGCGTCAGTCAGCTTGATCTCCACGCCTTTGACCGGCGGGCCAACGGTGTCGCTCTTGACGCCGCCGTTTTCCTGGACGCACACAAAAACCGACGTCTCGGTCGAGCCATAAAGCTGTTTCAAGTTGATGCCGAGCGAGCGATAGAACGTAAAAAGATCAGGGCCTATCGCTTCACCGGCGGTGTAAGCAACGCGTACCCGGCTCATACCGAGTGAATTGCGCAGCGGGGCATAAACGAGCAAATCACCGAGCGAATAGAGCAGCCGATCGGCAGCACTTACAGGCTGCTTATCCAGCAGCCGACCGCCGACGTTGCGCGCAACCCGCATGAAGTAATGAAACATGCGCCGCTTGATCGCTGAGGCGTCCTCCATTCGGATCATCACCTGCGTCAGCAGCGCTTCGAGCACGCGCGGGGGCGCGAAGTAGTAGGTCGGGCCGATCTCGCGCATGTCCGCGGTCACCGTGGCCGCCGACTCCGGGCAGTTCACCGTAAAACCGCACACCAGCCACTGCGTATACGAAAAAATGTTTTGGCCGATCCACGCCATCGGCAGGTACGCTAGTACCTCTTCATTCGAGCTCAGCGCCTCCATCTCAGCACCCGCTCGTCCGGCGGCGATTAAGTTGTCATAACCAAGCACGACACCTTTGGCGTTGCCGGTGGTGCCTGACGTGTAAAACATCGCGCCAACGTCAGTTGTGTGGCCTTTTGCGATTTCGTCTTCGATTACGGTGGGCTGCTGCTTCAGCAACTGCTGGCCGCTCGCGCGCAAAGCTTCGTACGATTGCAGACCGGTCTGCCGATAGTTGCGCAGGCCGCGCGGGTCGTCGTAAAAGATCTGCCTTAGGTGCGGCACTTTCTCGCGGATCTCGAGCACCTTATCGACCTGCTCCTGATCCTCAACCACCGCGAAATGAATCTCGGCGTTGTCGAATACGAACGCCATTTCAGCGGCGGCGGCGTCCTGATACATCGGAACCGGTATGGCGCCCAGGCATTGCACAGCCGTCATCGTGAAATACAGCCGCGGGCGATTCTCGCCAATGATCGCCAGGTGCTGGCCACGCAGCAGGCCGGCATGTAAAAGTCCGGCCGCGATCTCGCTCACTTCCTGCTGCATCTGCTGCCAAGTCCAACTCTGCCAGATGCCGAGATCTTTCTCGCGGATTGCCGTGCCGCGCGGGCGTGTCCTCGCGTGATGCGCGAGCAAGCGCGGAAATGTGTCAGCGCCGGGCGCCGGATTCACGGGTTGTCTCCTGATTGCGCGATTTATGTAGATTTATGCATCGCGTCGCTCTTAGCAAACTAGCTTACTTCACCAACTGTGCCCGCCATGGGCGGGACAATCCCGAACGGTAAGGCTCCGCGGCCCCGCCAACTGTCGTCCGGGCGACAGTCTGCGCGAGAATGGCAGCCATGTCCGATCTCGAGCCACGGCCGACTCAATTGCTCGACATGCTGTCCGCCAGCGCATGGTGGACCGGTCTCGATGGCGCACAACGTCAGCGCGTCACGGCCGAGGTGGAAGAACGGCGCTTTACCGGCGGCACCGTGGTGATGCGTCGGGGCGAAACCGTTGAGGCGTGGACCGGTGTTATCGAAGGGCTGGTAAAAATGAGCTCGGTTTCCGCAGCTGGAAAAAGCGTGACGTTCACAGGCGTGGGCGCTGGAGGATGGTTCGGAGAAGGCTCGCTGCTGAAGAATGAGGCGCGCAAGTACGACATCGTTGCGTTGCGCGACACGAAGATGGCGTGGATGCCGCGCTCGACGTTCGACTGGCTGCTCTCCACCAGCATCGCCTTCAATCGATTCCTGTTGATGCAATTGAACGAGCGGCTCGGTCAGTTCATCGGCCTGGTGGAATATGAGCGCATGCTCGAACCCGATGCTCGTGTCGCGCGCTGTCTGGCGGAAATGTTCAATCCGCTTTTGTACCCGGGCCACCGCAACGAGCTCGAGATCTCTCAGGAAGAGATAGGCTACCTATCGGGCGTGTCGAGACAGCGCGTCAACCAAGCGCTGCAGGTGCTTGCGCGCGCGAAGCTGGTAGAGATCGAGTACGGCAGCGTCCGCATCGTCGATCTGGCGGCTTTGCGGCGTTATGGAAGCTGACTTCATGCGCGAGTGGCTGCAGCGCGACGTTACACAATCGGCTGCGCCATCTTCTCGAGGGTAAGGACCCGGAGTTCGCTGCGTCTCAGCGGCTCGCGCATGAAGTGCGCGGCATCACGCCGCGCAAGCTTGATCATCACGCACCCGGATTTTCTTGCAAAAACTCGGCCGATTGAACTGACGCTTTGGTGACGGGCTTGCGGATGGCAGCGTTTTCCGCCCATGCGGCTGCCTGCGCCTCGTTGACGTAATCCGGAAAGTAAAGGCTGTCGATCATGCGGATACGCTGAATGTACTGACGCAGCGCGTTTGGACTTTCTTTCGCCTTCTCGCATGCGACGCGATCCAGGCGCACTTGCGGCGCATCGCATTTGAATTCGGCCCGCGCCTGCGTCGATATCAGTGCGAAGGCGGGAACCAGAAGCAGTGCTGAGCCAATTGCTTTGATGCGATTCATGTGAACCTCATTCAGTGTGGGCACTGGGTTCCGCCGTGCTCGGTCGCGGAAGAGCGCCGCATCGCGTCGCGTCTTGCGGCGTATTACGCGGCTACCGCGGGCAAGCCGCTAGATGAATATTCAGCAATAAGGCCGCAGCAAAGATGACAAGACGCGTTAATCGCGCGGATGGGCATTTCGCTGAACGAATCGAATCTGACATCCCACTTGAAACACTGCGACGGCTGCGGCGGTCCAGACGTGAATTTTCAACAGCCGCGATACGTAATGAACGGTTTCAGCTGCACGTACCGGTATGTCCCAATGAGCGCCTTCTGAAGCCTCACCAACTCACTGGGAGAAACACAATGCACATCGACTCGAAGTTGCAGAAAATTGAAGTTAACGTAGTGGCCGCAGTCGCCGCCGGTTTGGTTACAGGCGTTGCGTTTCTGATGGCAGAGCCGTTTTCCGCGCATGACTACAGCATGTCCGATGCTTCGGCGACGACTCAGCAATCCGCACTCAGTTCTGTCACTAGCCCCCAAAACGCGCAGCCTGCGTTGCTCGAACCCGCGCTACGCAGTCTCGACGGCGTTGCTCAGCACGGGTAGGTCACCAAGAAGCAATGGAGAAACCAATGACACCAAAGAAAGACAACCCCCGAAGTGGGATTCCGACTTGGGCATGCCCGTGGGCGGCCTCTTGGATGGGCATGCCGGATGGCAGACGCACACTCCAGCCGCACGCGCTGCCAAAGGATGCGCACCGCCGCATTGAACGAATTGGCGTTGCGGCCACCGGTGTCGCGGCAACCATCTGGGTGCTGGCGATGGTGTGGGTGTGGCAAGTGATCGCCTGATGCTGCAAGTTTGCAATGTCAAACGAATTGATTCTGCTGGTGATCACCGCGCTTTACACCGTGTGCAACGCACTGCGTCTGCTTTCGTATGTGCCGCAGATCGTCGCCGTGGCGCGCGAAAACTCTGGCGCTCACGCGATCTCGCTCGTCTCGTGGTCATTTTGGCTGCTGAGTCACGCTGCGACCGCACTGTACTGCGCGACTGTCGTGAAAGATCCGCTGCTAGCCGCGATGATGTGGGGCAACACAGTGGGGTGTGCCGGCGTGGTCACGCTGACGATGATGAAAAGACAACGCTACGGCTGGAGGCGCTTGCGCAGCGTCGATTCCCGCTCTACCGCACGCGTACCAACGTAGCAACCGTCTTGCTGCTTGCTTCGTGCGGGCGCCCGAAGACTTTGACAGTGGCGCGGCGCGCTGAACTGGAACTTGCATACCAGGACGGATGAACAGGTGCAATTTTCGCGGCCCGCTGAAGCTCATCGAGCGCGGCGCCGTCGTGCAGCAACGCCACGCGTTCTGCGCTGCTTAGTGCGTCGAGCCCCGCATGCACCGCCCGCCCAACGCGCTGCGCCCGACGCGCAGCTGCAAGCGCGCAACGTGAACGATGCGCCGCAGTGCGAACCGCGGCATGTACTTCCGGATCGATAACCGCATCGGCAAAGCGTGGTAGCGCTCTGGCACTGCGCGCGTACTGTGCGGTCGCAACCACTTCGCGCGGCGGCCGGGTTTCATCGGGCGTCATGAAGAGCTTAATCCTGCGCGCGAGAAGCCCAGGTGCCGAGTAACTCGTCAGTACAGAAATCGGGATTGCGAACAGCAGGCCCGCTGCAACCGGCGCAATCCACGGCAGCACATCGGGCGCCTTCCATGCCACGACGCCAACCCAGGCCAGCCCGATCGCCGTTTGCAGTCCGTGCCGGCGCAGCGCCTGAGTAACCGATGTGGATTTATCGGCACGCGACGGTGACTTCCATTGAATGGACCAGCCAAGCAACGCTGCGAACACAAACTGCGTGTGAAAAAGCATGCGTATTGGCGCCAGCAGCGCGCTCATCAGCATCTCAACTATTACGCTGAAAGTCAGTCGCAAAATTCCACCGTAAGATGAAGCGCCGCGCACCGCCGCCAACAGCGCCGCCATGATCTTCGGCACGAACAGCACAGCCGCAATCGCCGCGAACAGCGTCCAAGCATGCTCGGGTCGCCACGATGGCCAGTGCGGGAACAACTGATGTGGCACCGAGAAATACTGCGGCTCGACGTTCGCGTGCGCCAGCAGCAGCCACGTGGACAGCGCTAGAAACCCGAGCCACAACGGGGCCGATAAGTACGCAAGCGCACCGGTGAGAAACACCCAGCGATGCACCGGATGCATTCCGCGCGCAAACATCAGCCGCGCGTTCATCAGGTTGCCGTGACACCAACGTCGATCGCGCTTGACTTCGTCGAGCAGATTGGGCGGCGTCTCCTCGAAGCTGCCGTCAAGGTCGTACGCAATCCATACACCATATCCAGCGCGCCGCATCAAGGCGGCTTCCACAAAGTCGTGCGAAAGAATCTCTCCAGCGAGCGAACCGCGGCCGGGCAGCGGCGCGAGCACGCAGTGCTTCATGAACGGCTCGAGCCGGATGATCGCGTTATGACCCCAGTAGTGGGATTCGCCGAGCTGCCAGTAATGCAGCCCCGCGGTAAACACGGGCCCGTAGACCTGATTGGCGAACTGCTGCATCCGCGCGTGCAGTGTGTCGCGACCGACGGCGCGTGGCGCCGTCTGAATGATGCCGGCATCGGGCCGCGCTTCCATTAACCGCACCAGCGTGGTCAGGCACTCGCCCGTCATCACACTGTCCGCGTCGAGCACGACCATGTAGCGATACTTCGCGCCCCACCGCCGACAAAAATCGTCGAGGTTGCCGCTCTTGCGCTTTACGCGGCGCCGGCGATGCCGATAAAACAGGCGCGATTCCGCACCGATCTCTTCGCGTAACGCATTCCACGCGTCGAGTTCGGCGACGCACGCGTCGGGATTCCCGGTGTCCGACAGCACGAAGAAATCGAAATGATCGAGCGCGTCGGCGCGCATGACCGATTCATACGTTGCGCGCAGGCCCGCGAACACGCGCCGCACGTCTTCGTTGCAGATCGGCATCACGATCGCGGTGCGCACGTCGGGCGATATCACACTGGCCTTATCCGCTGAGCGCGAGATCAAGTGCCGGTCGCCGCCGACCGCCAGCACGAAGAACCCCATCATCGCGGTCCAGAACCCCGCCGCGAGCCAGCATGTAAGCAATGCAAACACGATCAGCAACGCAGTCTCGCCCCACGCGATCGCGATATCGACCGTCTCGTTCGCCGTGACGACGTTCGGCAACAGCCCATCAAGCACATAAGTTGCGTAGAGCGCAGGCAGCAGCGACAACGTCAGCAGCACCAAGCGCCGGCGGCGGCCAGCGCCGCGCGCCGGCCCTTCGATGTCAGGCAGCCGCGGATCAAAGCCGAACAACCGTCGCAGCATCCATGAAAATGGGCCGACACGTCCCCAGCGCTGCGGCGCCATCGGCGTCCGCATCATCGGAGGCACGGCGGGCGCCAACGTCGCCGGGGCGCGATCCGCGTAGGCGCCCGCTATTGCATCTAATGCGTTAGCGGAACGATGTAGTTCCATGTTTCGCCCATCACTTCTTTCCCATTGCGCAACACCGCGCGAACTTCAATCGGTTTTTCTTTATCTTGGGTTCGCATCTGCACCACCATGCGCCACCCACCGGTAGCATCGTTACGATGCATGACAAGATCGGTACTTTGACCGTTGCCAATCGCAACGTCCGCTTGCAACGGCGCGTTGATCGGCAGCTTGCGCAGAACGGGCCCGTCAAAATCGACGGTGAGCTTGACGCTGTCATTGCCCAATGTCTGGTTCACAAATCCGTGGCCGCGCCGTGTCTGCACCACCCATCCATTCGGTGGCCTCCGATCGGTGTTTTTGAGCCAATACATGCGATACGAGAAATCAATTGCCGTGCCAGGCGACGGAACGGTATTCGGGACCCAATACGCCACGATGTTGTCATTAGCTTCGTTCGGCGTGGGAATCTGCACCAGTTCGACGCGGCCTGCGCCCCATTTTGAAGCGGGCTCGACCCAGATGCTAGGACGCAATTCGTAGCGCGCCTCTAAATCTTCATAGCTGCTGAAATTGCGGTCGCGCTGCATCAGTCCGAAGCCGCGCGGATCTGTCAGTGCGAACGACGTGACGAGCAAGCGCCGCGGATTGACTAGCGGCCGCCAGATCCACTCGCCGTTAGCGGCATTGATCGCCAGGCCATCGGAGTCATGGACCTCGGGACGAAAATCTTCAGCGGGCGCGCGCTGATTCTCGCCGAAGAAAAACATGGACGTAAGCGGCGCCAACGCAAGCTTTGCCACCGATTCGCGCAAATACAGCCGTGATTGCACTTCGGTAACGGTTTCCTCGCCGGGCCGAATCGTGAAGCGATAGGCGCCGGTGACACGGCGCGAGTCGAGCAATGCGTAAATGACGAGTTGGCGCGACCCACTGGCCGGCCGTTCGATCCAGAATTGCTCGAAGCGCGGAAATTCTTCGCCGCTGCGCTCCGCCGTGTCAATCGCGAGACCGCGAGCCGAGGCGCCATAGCGCTGACCCTGGCCCAAGGCACGGAAATAGCTCGCACCGAGAAACGAAATGAGCTCGTCCTTGTACCCCGGTGCACTTGGAACAACATTGAGCGGGAAGTGAACTCGAAACCCCGCGAAGCCGAGCTTGCCAAGTTGCGCCCGATCGATCTTGTTTTTGCCGTAGTCGAATGCTGACGGATTGAAATTGACTTCATTGACCTGCTGTCCCACAACTTCATAGATGCGAACCGGCTGATCGAAAATGCCTCCCAGGTGAAAAAACTGAACTTCGAACGGCAGCTTTTGCGCGCGCCATAGTGATTGAGCGGCGTCGAAGCGGATGTCGCGTATTTGGTCGTAACCGAGGTCCTTTAAGGGCTTGGGTATCACGAACGCCTGTCTGGCATAGGGTCGGTTGGCTAGTTCGCGCGCGCGCCGATCCACGTCGGCGAAGCCAAACGCGTACACAGCCGGCGCCATCGCAGCGAATACAAATGCAATGGCTGCAAGCCAACTAACTCTAATCATTGGAATATTCCGTACCGGGCGGCGCGGTTAGGTGACTCAGCAAAGCAGATGCCTAGGTGACGACAATTTTTTGAGACCAAGGACGACGATGCGATTTGTTCGATTAAACAGCGAGCATAAAGTGCCCGCGCTGGGGCTCGGTACCTGGCGGATGGGGGAAACGAAGCGCGCACGCGCTGCTGAAGTCGCCGCGGTGCAGGCGGCCCTGGAGATTGGCTATAGGCTCATCGATACTGCCGAAATGTACGGCGACGGTGGCGCCGAAGAGGTGGTCGGCGCAGCGATTGAGCAGACCGTCCGCACGGGCACAGTTGCCCGCGAGGATTTGACGATCGTGTCAAAAGTCTTACCGAGCAATGCCAGCCATGCTGGAGTGTTGCGCGCATGCGAGCGCAGCCTAAAGCGTCTGCGGCTGGATGTCATTGATGTCTATCTGCTGCACTGGCCCGGCTTGGCACCCCTCAAAGATACCGTCGCCGCTTTCGAACAACTGCGAACCGAAGGCCGCATCCGGCACTGGGGCGTCAGTAACTTCGACACAACCGATATGAAGCGACTGTGGTCACTTCCGGCTGGCTCTAAGTGTGTTACCAATCAGGTTTATTACTCGGCAAGCGAGCGAGGCACGGAGTTCGATCTGATCCCGTGGCAGCGCGACAACGGCGTCGCCATGATGGCTTATTCGCCGATCGATCAAGGCGCACTGACGCGCGATAGTACATTTGCCACGGTCGGCAAGCGCCATGGCGTCAGCGCATCGACTGCCGCGCTCGCATGGGTGCTGAGGCAGCCGGGCATGATCGCGATTCCGATGTCGGGCAGCGAGCCGCATCTGCGCGAAAACTTTCGCGCGGTAGATTACGAGCTCAGTGCCGAAGACCTCGCGCAAATCGACGCGCAATTTCCTCCGCCGAGGCGCAAGCGCGCGCTCGCGACAACCTAATCTAGCGTCAGATTGCGCTGCTTAATAAGCGCATGCCAGCGTGCGGTTTCGCTTTTGATGTAGGCCGCCATCTGATCGGCGGTGCCTGAGATCGGCTCGAGCCCGAACTCCTGCAGCTTGCGCGCGACTTCCGGCGTCGTGATCGCGCGA
>DATLOA010000429.1:0-3945 GCA_035536515.1 Burkholderiaceae bacterium
TTGGCGCGCGCAGCGTCGTGAAGGGCGCGCCATACGTCGCGACCGCGGTCAATGAAACGCGCCAGACTCTGAACGACGGCAATCGCATCGAGCGCAGCTCCTCGATCAAGCTGTATCGCGACAGCCTGGGCCGTACGCGCCAGGAGCAGCCAGGCGGAGCGGTGTTCATCAACGACGTGGTCGCGGGGAAGGGCTACGTGCTAAACACGCAGCGCAAAAGCGCGCGCGAGCTTCGGGTTTCACAGCGAGTGCCTCCTGTGCCACCCTTGCCACCGATTCCTCCGGTGCCGCCAGTCGGCGCGGTTCCGCCGCCGCCTCAACCACCGAAGCCGCATTCGCAAATGAGTCCCGAGGAAGCACGCTCATGGGGCGAAGACATGCGGCGCTGGGCGCGCGAGTTCGCCGAGAGGATGCGTGGCGAGCGTGGTGAGCACGATCGCGAGCGCAACGTTGTTATATCTCGGAGTACGCATAGCGATACAAGCGAAAAAGTCGACCTACGCTCGGATCACGTCCAAGTGATTCGGCTTGAGGGTGACCAAGCGTCGATGCCGTCGTCGGCGATTATGCCGCCGCCGGGGCCGGGAACCACCACCACGCTTGGCAGCCGCGACTTCGAGGGGGTGCGCGCCGACGGCAGGAAAACGACGTGGACGATTCCGGCGGGGCGGATCGGCAACAAGCAGCCGATCGAGATCGTTTCGGAGCGCTGGCACTCGCCGGAATTGAACCTCGTGGTTTTCACACGCCACTCAGATCCGCGCTCGGGCGAGCGCCTTTATCGCCTCGAGAACATCAAGCGCGATGAGCCGAGTGCGGAGCTGTTCAGAGTACCTGATGATTACACATTAAAGGCAACACCATCGCGCGACAGCGACCGCAAATAGCGGTTTGCGGCTAGCGAGCCGCGGCCCAACGCTGCAGGGGCCGTGGACGCGCGAGCACCGGCGCGAGGTAGCGTCCGGTATAGCTTTGCTCGCTGGTCGCTATCACTTCGGGTGCACCGCTGGCGATGATCTCGCCGCCGCCGTCTCCGCCCTCGGGCCCCAGATCGACTACCCAGTCTGCCGTCTTTATCACGTCGAGGTTGTGTTCAATCACGATCACCGTGTTGCCTGTGTCGCGTAGCTGATGCAGCACTTTCAGCAGTAGCGCGATGTCGTGAAAGTGCAGTCCGGTGGTCGGCTCGTCGAGGATGTAAAGCGTGCGGCCGGTGTCGCGCTTCGAAAGCTCCAGCGACAGCTTCACTCGCTGTGCTTCGCCGCCCGACAGCGTGACCGCGCTTTGGCCGAGCTTGACGTAGCCGAGCCCGACGTCAAGCAACGTCTGCAGCTTGCGTGCGATGCTAGGCACCGCATTGAAAAACTCGAACGCGTCTTCGACCGTCAGGTTGAGCACACCGGCGATACTCTTGCCCTTGTAGTGCACCTCGAGTGTTTCGCGGTTGTAGCGCTTGCCGTGACAGATGTCACACGACACGTACACATCGGGCAGAAAGTGCATCTCGACCTTGATGACGCCGTCGCCCTGGCACGTTTCGCAGCGCCCGCCTTTGACGTTGAATGAGAATCGGCCGGCCTCGTAGCCGCGCTCGCGCGCTGTCGGCGTTTCTGCGAATAGCTCGCGGATCGGTGTGAACAGCCCGGTGTACGTCGCTGGGTTCGAACGCGGCGTGCGGCCAATAGCGCTCTGATCCACGCTGATGACCTTGTCGAAATTTTCGAGTCCATCGATCGACACGTACGGCGCTGGCTCCGTCGCGGAACCATACAGATGGCGCGCGACCGCGGCGTATAGCGTGTCGTTGATCAGCGTTGATTTGCCGGAACCCGACACGCCGGTCACGCACGTCAACAACCCAACCGGAATTTCAAGTGTTACGTCCTTCAGATTGTTGCCGTGCGCGCCGGTGATCTTTAGCCACGTTGTAAATGGCGGCGTACGGTCGTTCGGTATTTCGATCTGGCGGCGGCCCGACAGGTACTGTCCGGTCAGCGAGTTCGGATCGTCAAGCACATCACTGAGCTCGCCTTGCGCGATCACCTCGCCGCCGTGCACGCCGGCGCCAAGCCCCATATCAACTACATAATCGGCCGCGCGGATTGCGTCTTCATCGTGCTCGACGACGATTACCGTGTTACCGAAGTCGCGCAGGTGTTTCAGCGTGTCGATCAAGCGGCCGTTATCGCGCTGATGCAGCCCGATCGATGGCTCGTCTAGTACGTACATCACGCCGGTGAGGCCGGAGCCGATCTGCGAAGCGAGCCGGATCCGCTGCGATTCACCGCCCGATAGTGTCTCGGCCGAGCGATCGAGCGACAGGTAATCTAAACCTACGTTGACGAGGAAACGTAAGCGCGATCCGATCTCTTTGACGATCTTGCCCGCAATCTCCTTCTTCGAACCAGTGAAGCCCAGTCGCTCGAAATAATCGAACGCTTCGCGCAGGGGCGCCGCAGCGATCTGGTAAATGCCGCGTCGGTCCGTTCCGTCGCCGATGAACACGTTGCGCGACTCGCGCCGCAGCCGTGTTCCTTCGCACACCGGGCACGGACGCCGGCTGCGCAGCTTCCCGAGCTCCTCCCGCACAACCGGCGAGTCGGTTTCGCGAAAGCGCCGTTGCAGATTCGGAAGCACGCCCTCAAACGGATGCCGGCGCACCATCTTGCGGCCGCGTTCATTCGTGTAAGCAAACGCGATTTCGGTCTCGCCCGATCCGTTTAGAACGACCTCCTGCGCAGACTTCGGTAGCTCGCCGAACGGCGTATCGACGTCGAATCCATAGTGCTGGGCCAGCGTGGCCAGCATTTGAAAGTAATACTGGTTGCGCGCGTCCCAGCCCTTGATCGCACCGCTCGCGAGCGAAAGCTCGGGATGCGCAACGACTCTGCTGTCGTCGAAGTAGTCGACCTGGCCGAGTCCGTCGCACGCTTCGCACGCACCCATAGGGTTGTTGAACGAAAACAATCTGGGTTCGAGCTCGGCCAACGAGTAGTCGCACTCGGGACAAGCGAAGCGGCTCGAAAAAAGCGTCTCGCGTCCGTCGTCGAGGTCGAGCAACAACGCGCGTCCGTCTGCCAAACGCAAAGCCGTCTCGAACGACTCCGCCAGTCGCTGCTGCGCGTCGGCGCGAACTTTTAGGCGATCGACAACGACGTCGAGCGAATGCTTTTCGGTTTTCTTTAACGGCGGTAGAGCGTCGGCTTCAACGATCGCGCCGTCGATTCGAAAGCGCACGAATCCCTGCGTCTGCATGTCGTCGAAAAACTCGGCGAACTCGCCTTTGCGCTCGCGAATCACTGGCGCCATCACCATCACTCGGGTGTCCGCCGGCAATCGCAGCGTCGTGTCGACCATCTGCGACACGCTTTGCGATTGCAGCGGCAGCTTATGAATTGGGCAATATGGAGTGCCGACGCGTGCGAACAGCAGGCGCAGGTAGTCGTGAATTTCGGTGACGGTTCCGACAGTTGAGCGCGGGTTGTGCGATGCCGACCGCTGCTCGATTGAGATCGCTGGCGACAGCCCTTCGATCAGATCGACGTCGGGCTTTTCCATCAGCTGCAGGAACTGGCGCGCATAGGCCGACAGCGACTCGACGTAGCGACGCTGGCCTTCGGCGTACAGCGTGTCGAATGCAAGCGACGATTTGCCCGAGCCTGATAGTCCGGTGATCACGATCAGCCGATGCCGCGGCAGATCGAGGTCGATGTTCTTCAGATTGTGCGTGCGGGCACCGCGGATGCGAATCTCGCCGCTGCCGCTTTTTATTTCATGTGCGCTATTCGGCCGCATAGGTCGTGCAAACGGTGCGAATCAAAAGGGCAACTTGTTACTATATCCGCGATGCGTTGCTCGTGTACGCGACGCCCTCGAACGCATCCACCTTGGCCTCTTCAATGACTGCGCTTGAGATTCGCGCCAGCGTTTCGCTGGCCTCGATCT
>DATLOA010000430.1:0-2754 GCA_035536515.1 Burkholderiaceae bacterium
AAACTCGATCGTCTTATCGACCAGGTTGTTGACGCGAGTGATGAAGAGCAGCTTGAACAGCAGGAACGCAAACAGCATGCCAACCGACAGTTGGTTGTCGAGCACGGCATAGGCGCCGAGCCAGATCACCAGAACGTTCTCGATGCCGAACACCAGTACGTTGCCGGCGCGCTGCAGCAGCGCGAGGTTCTGCACCCGGACGTCGGCGTTCGTCTGATCGACAACGTGGTTCAAATAAGCGGAGCGGCGCTCCGACTCGCGCAGGTTCAGCTTGATTGCCATCATTCCGCGCAGCGTTTCGATGAAGTGAGTGGCCGCTTTCGCCTCATGCACAATCCGCTCGTCGGTTGCCCGCCGCTGCGGCCCATACATCGTCCAGCGCAGCAGGCCGTAGCAAACCGCCGCGACCACCACAATCAAGGTCAACGTGGGGCTGTACCAGATCATCACGGCGAGCGTGACCAGCACCATCACGCCGTCCATCACCGTCTCAAGAAAGGTCAGCGTCAACGTTCGCTGGATTGCATCGACCGAACGGAAGCGCGACACGATGTCGCCGATGTGACGCTTTTCAAACCATGCAAGCGGCAAACGCAATAGTCGCGCGAACAGCGTGTCAAGCAACTGCAGGTTCAGCCGCGTGCTGATGTACACCCCGAGCCATGCGCGCAGCCCGGTGACGATTGCGATTGTTACCGCAAGCAGAACGAAGCCGATGCCGAGCACCGCCAATAAATCCCGGTCGCGCCCGACGACCACGCGATCGACCACCAATTGTAGGAAAAACGGCGTTGCGATCGCCAGCACTTCGAGCACCAGCGACAACAACAGCACCTGCGTAATCGCGCTCTTCAAGCCGGTCGCAGTACGCACCAATTGCCACGCGCTTATCTGCTCGCGCTCGTCGCGCTTCTTGAAGCCGGCGCTGGGCGTCATCTCCATCGCCACACCGGTGTAATGGTCCGACGCTTCGGCAATCTTCAGCACGCGCCGCCCGCGCGCCGGGTCGTTGACCGTAATCGTGTCTCCATTGACGTGGGTCAACACGACAAAGTGATTCATGTCCCAGTGCAGGATCGCCGGCAGCTTCAGCTGCGACAGCGATTCGAGTGCAACCTTGACGCCGCGCGCGGCCATTCCCATCACCTCGGCGATCGAGCTGATGTGCTTCAGCGTTACGCCCTTCATCGACGGCGCGAGCCGCATACGCATCCCGCCGAGGTCGGTCCGAAAGCCGTGATAGCTCGCGATCATTGCGACGCACGCGATGCCACACTCGGGCGCTTCGCTCTGAAGGATCATCGGCACCCGCCGCATTAACTAAGCCTCTCCTTCAGCGACAAGATCGGCTCAAACACCCACTCCCATACCTTGCGCTTCTCCTGCAGGATGTCGGCATTGACGGACATGCCGGGTCGCAACGCCAGCGATTGCGCGCCAGAGGCGACGCTTTGCGAATCGAGCTTGACGTCGACGCGATACACCGGCTCGCGTACGGTGATCGGACCCACCTTCTCGCCGGGTGACCACACTGTGCTGCTAACCCGCTCGACGGTACCCCGATATTGCCCAAAGCGCTGGAACGGAAATGCGTCGTAGCGCAACACGACGGCCTGCCCCGGCTGCACGAATCCGATTGCGCGTGTGGGTACCAGTAGCTGCGCGTGCAGCCCGCCGCCCTTCGGCACCACCATCGCCAGTGGCGCTTCATCGGCCACCGCTTCACCACTGTTGGCGGCAATGTTGGTAAACACGCCGGCGATCGGCGCACGGATGACGTTCTCGCGCTTGGCCGCTTCCTGCACGCTGCCTTGCTGCAGCTCGCTCATCTGGCGCTTGACCTGGTCGATCTGCGAGCTGACTTTGGTTCCAATCAGCGGCAGCTCGGCGCGCGTCGACGACAGCTCGCGCTCGATGGTCGCGCGCTGGCGCCTGAAGCCTTCGAGCTTGACCTGCTGATCGAGCACATTGTTGCGAAACTCGATCAGCTTGCTCTCGGAATAAAATTTATCCTTGAACAGATCTTCGGCGCGCTGGTACTCGTTGCGGGACGACGCGAGCCGCGTCTGTTGTGCCCTGATCTCGATATCCGATTGCGCGAGCTCGCGCTGCAGATCGTCGATCTTGCGGCGCAAAATCTCCGCCTGCTGCATGCCCAGCAATCGCACCTGCTGCTGCTCACGCTCGAGGCCACTGATGCGACCGCCGATCTCACGCTGAACCAGCTCGCCCGAGGTAACCCCCGACGCGGTGACACGCTCAAACGACAATCGAATCAGCGGCTGTCCAACGGCGACGTCCTCGCCCTCCTTCGCCAGGATCTCGGTGATGGTTCCGGCCTGTGGCGCGAGCAAGCGCGCGGCACCCGAGTCGAGCGCAAGGAATCCGTCGACGCGCTCGCGGCGCGCATATTCGCCCCAGATGGAAAACGCGACTAAGCCGAACGCGAAACCGACAGCGAGCAGCGTGTAGCCCCACATCGGCACCGTGCGTGCGAGCGATACTTCACCCAGCAGCTTCTCGCGCTGCGCGTCGATTGCCTGCTGCCGGAACAGCTTGGTCGCCATTGCGACCGCGATTATGGCGGCGGAGTCAGCTAGTGCAAACTACTCCGAAGAATCAGCCGTCGCGTACTTCCGCACGCTTAGCGCGGAAAATACATCTTGCTCTTGTCAAGCTCGTAGCTCCACGGCAAATTGGCGTTCTTCCAGCCGTTGACGTTGCGGCGGCCCTTGTCGGATAGCTCGCCCTCGA
>DATLOA010000431.1:0-3677 GCA_035536515.1 Burkholderiaceae bacterium
CTGATACTTGTTAGAAGCTCCCCTTCTGGTCGTCATTGTCGCTGTTTTCAGCCTGGCGATCGGCTCATTTCTTAACGTTCTGATTCATCGTCTGCCGAAGATGATGGAGGCCGATTGGCGCGCGCAGTGCGCCGAACTCGCCGGTGGCGGTGTTGAGGCCTCCGGTCGATATAACCTGCTGGTACCGTCATCGCATTGTCCGCAGTGCAAAGCGCCGCTGCGTGTTGCGGACAACATTCCGATTGCCTCCTGGATTGTTCTGCGCGGCAAGTGCGCTCACTGCGGTGCTCGCATATCGGCGCGGTATCCGATTGTCGAGGCGTTGACCGCACTGCTATCGGCAATCGTTGCCTGGAAGTTCGGACTGACCTGGCAAACAGGGTTGGTGCTCATATTCAGCTGGACACTGATTGCTTTGACGTTCATCGACGCCGACACCACTCTGTTGCCCGATGACCTGACGTTGCCGCTGCTTTGGCTCGGGCTGCTTGCCAATGTATTCGGATTGTTCGTTCCGCTTAAGGACGCTGTGATCGGCGCCGCGGCCGGGTATCTCGTACTGTGGTCAATCTACTGGCTGTTCAAACTCGCTACCGGCAAGGAAGGCATGGGCTACGGCGACTTCAAGCTGCTTGCCGCGCTCGGCGCATGGATGGGTTGGAAAGCATTGCTGCCGATAGTGCTGGTGTCGTCGTTCGTCGGTGCGATCGTCGGCGTCGCGCTGATCGTTTTGGCACGGCGCGGGCGCGAAATTCCGATCCCCTTCGGCCCGTACCTCGCGGCGGCCGGCATGATTGTGATACTCGTCGGCGATCGCCTGCCGCCCTGGCTTAAGCCGCTCTGATGTCTCCCGCTTTCGGCGTCGGCCTGACTGGTGGCGTTGGCAGCGGCAAGTCCACAATCGCGGCAATGCTGTCGAAGCGCGGCGCCGGGCTCGTCGACGCGGACGCGATCGCACACGAGTTGACGAGCCCCGGCGGCGTGGCGATCAATGCGCTGCGAGAATCGTTCGGCCCAGATGCGATTGGCGCTGACGGCTCGCTCGATCGCGCTCGCATGCGCGCTCGCGTTTTCTCGGACACCGCCGCTCGCAACCAGCTCGAATCGCTGCTACACCCGATGATCACGGCAATGATGCGCGAACGTGGTGCCAAGCTGGTCGCCGACGGCTCGCTGTACGCCGTATTCGTCGTGCCGTTATTGGTCGAACGCGGCAATTGGCACGGCTACGTTGATCGAATACTACTGATCGATTGCAGCGAGGCGACTCAGATGGCACGCGTGTGCACCCGAGCCGGTATCGACACGTCCACGGCGCGAAAAATAATCGCCTCGCAAGCCAGTCGTCAGCAGCGACTGTCCGTAGCGGATGACGTATTGCTTAATGAGGCTCCGCTGAACCAGATCGAGCCTTGCGTCGATCGGCTTCACGAGGCGTATCTGCGATCCGCAAAGAACAGCTCGGACGAAACGCTGTGATATCTTCGACCATGCTCTCAGACCAACAGCGAGATGTCGACCGACGGTAAGGTTTTGTACGAGTATCCGTTCAGCGAGCGCGTCCGGACCTTGCTGCGTCTAGAGGACCTGTTCGACAAGTTGATGTACTTCTGCGCGCAGGAGCACTCGTACTGCCACCACACTGCGCTGATAACGCTGTTCGAGATACTGGAAGTTACGTCGCGCGCCGACTTACGGTCGGACCTGCTGCAGGAGCTTGAGCGTCACAAGCAGTCGCTGCAGGCGCTGCGCAACAATCCACAGGTATCGGAAAGCGCTCTGTCTGGTGTGCTCACGGAAATTGAGCGTGCCCAGCAGAACCTAAATGGCACCACGGGCAAGGCGGGTCAACACGTGCGCGATAACGAATGGCTGATGAGCATCCGCAGCCGCGCGATCATCCCCGGCGGGACGTGCGAGTTTGATCTGCCGTCGTATCACGCATGGTTGACACGCGACGTCGAGTCGCGTGCGCGCGATCTGCAAAGTTGGGTCGGCCCGATGCTGCAATTTCACTCGGCACTCGCAATTGTATTGAAGCTGCTGCGTGAGACCGCGCATCGGAGCAAGCAAGTTGCCGCAGTGGGTGCGTTTCAGCAAATGCTGCAGGGTCGAACGTATGCTTTGCTGCAGGTGCGAGTTGACGGGGCGCTGAACGCGATTCCGGAAATCAGTGCCAATAAGTACATGCTTTGGATCCGATTTACGACGCAAGATCGCGAACCGAAGCCGCGCTCGATGGATCAGGACGTGCCATTCGAACTCGCACTGTGCGCGTTTTAGTTTCCGGTGGCAAAGGTCAGCTGTCCGACTTGCGGCCGCGAGGTCAAATGGGACGAACGTCAGAATTTTCGGCCGTTTTGTTCCGAGCGCTGCAAGATGATCGACCTCGGCACCTGGGCGTCCAATGGTTACTCGATCACCGGCAAGGATGACAGTGATGTCGGCGGAGGCGAGGCCAACGGGAGCGAGAACAAGGCGTCGAAAGCATCAAGCCGGCGCTCGCACTGATCTTCATTCCATACCGAGGAAAGCGATGCTATGCCATGCGCGCCGTGACGCATCGCGCTCACGAGATCGCTCGCATGCATTCCCCCCAACGCATACACGGGCACACTGCTTTTCGCGGCAATGCGCGCGAACGCTTCCCATCCCAGCGGCGAAAGGTCCGGATGCGTCAAAGTCGCCAGCACGGGTGCGGCGGCGACAAAATCCAATTGCAGATCGGCCGCACGCTCAATCTCCGCGGGCGAGTGCACCGATGCGGCGACCCATTCGAGCTGAGGACGAGTCTCGGAAGCAGCAAGGTCTGCTGCGGTCAGGTGCACGCCATCGGCCTTCCCCCATAGTGAACGCGGATGCCGGCTGTTGACCAACAGGGTCCCGCCGGCGACACGAACGCGTGCCAACACGTCGTCGAAAAGCTCATTCGCATCGGCGCCGTCGAGCGTGGGCTCGCGAAATTGAATTAGCTTTAGCCCACGTTCAAGCGCCGCATCGAGTCGCCGCAAGAAAAGCGCGCGACCGAGCTGTGCTGCCGCGCTGATTGCGTAAAAAGGCGCCAACGCGAGCCATCGCAATACCGGCACTGTTGCCGGCAATAACGGGCCTATGGGCAAGTCGATCGTCGAAAAGAACCCAAAGCTCTGATGCTCGCGCGCACGGAGCTCGCCGCTCCACTCAAACACTCGGAAGAAATGCAGGCGCACCAGGGCATGCGGATAATCAAACGCGCGCACGACCCACGGATATGCAGTGCCGATTTCGATGCCGAGCTCTTCATGCAACTCTCGCGCAAGTGCGTATGCGATAGCCTCGCTTGCTTCGACCTTTCCGCCCGGGAACTCCCAGTAAGACGCGTATGGCTTGCCTGCTGGCCGGCTCGCGAGCAGGAAACGGCCGTCGTGGCGAATCAGCACACCGGCCGCAACGTCGACCGGCGTACGCATCGATGTCATCGCGGTGTGCTGCCGCTCGAAAGACGCTCGGTCCCGGCCCAATGGCGCGCGAACTGCAACGCTACCCGACCCGAACGGGAGCCGCGCTGCAGCGCGAACTGCAATGCCTCAGCGCGTGCTCTGGCGATCTCGTGCTGCTGCAAGCCGAAGCGCTGCAGCCAGTGCGCCACGATATCCAGGTAGTCGTCCTGACGAAACGGATAGAACGAAAGCCACAGA
>DATLOA010000432.1:0-2012 GCA_035536515.1 Burkholderiaceae bacterium
AACGCGGCCGATCTGCTGGACTTCGAGCCGGAGGCGCCGATTACCGAGGCCGGGCTACGGATGAACGTTAATGTCGGCATTCACTATGTGGGCTCATGGCTGGCCGGCAACGGCTGTGTGCCGATCCACAATCTGATGGAAGACGCAGCGACTGCGGAGATCAGCCGCTCGCAGGTGTGGCAGTGGATTCGTTCTCCCAAGGGTGTGCTCGATGACGGGCGCAAGGTCGACGCCGCGATGGTGCGCGCGCTGATTCCGGAAGAGCTCGCGAAGGTAAAATCTGTCGTCGGCCCAGATTCGCCAACGTACGATCGGGCGGCGCGCATCTTCGAACAGATGAGCACGCAGCCCGACTTTGCAGAGTTTTTGACGCTTCCTTTATACGAAGAAATCGATTAGTGACTTCGGTGCCGCCGCGTTCGGTACAGCACGTGGCGCCGCAGCGCATGTCCCTCGGGGATGCGTGGGTGATCGAAATCTCCGGCGAAGTCGCGCTGCATGCCGATGCGCTCCATAACGCGACGCGAGCGCGAGTTGCCGGCGGCGGTAAACGAGACGATCTCCGGCAACTGCAATGTGTTGAAGCCGTAGTCGAGCGCTAGTTGCGCGGCTTCGGTAGCGTACCCGCAGCCCCAGAATTGCGGCATGAAGCGCCAGCCCACCTCCACGCATGGCGTAAAGCGCGTCTCATATGGCGGTGTGCTCAAGCCGGTAAAGCCCGCGCATTCGCCGTCAATGTCTACACACCACCAGCCCCAACCGCGCTCGTCGATCACCGCGCGCATGCGGGATAAAAGGGCATCGGACTCCCCGCGCGATAGCGGCGCAATGAAAAATTCCATCACGCGCGAGTCTGCGTTCATAGCTGCGAAAGCATCAGCGTCGCGATCCTGCCACGACCGCAGCAACACTCGCTCGCCTGCCAGGCTAGTTTGCTTCATCGCATGCGTTCAACAGACCATCGCGGCCGGCATTAAGCTATAGGTCATGAACGTTTCCGACACTCCTGCCGAGCTGCACGTCATTTTTCAGATCCAGCGCGCAGCGTACGATGCCGCACCGTTTGCCGAATGGGAAGAACGGCGTAATCGCCTCGAGCGTCTGCGCCGCTTGCTTGAAGACAACGAATCGGCGATAGAAACTGCGATAGATGCCGACTTTGCAGGCCGCCCGCGCATTGAAACCCAGATAGCCGAAATTTTTCCAAGCCGGTCTGAAATTCGCGGCGCGATCAAGCACGGCAGGCGTTGGATGAAGCCGCGCAGCGCCGGCGTATCGAAGTATTTCCTGCCGGCGCGTGCCAACGTCGTAGCTCGGCCGCTCGGTGTGGTGGGCATCATCGTTCCGTGGAACTATCCGCTATTCCTGGCGGTAAGCCCGCTCGTGGCCGCACTCGTCGCCGGCAATCGGGCAATGGTAAAGATGTCGGAATTCACGCCCGCGTTCTCTGAGCTTTTTCAGCAGCTGATTGCCTCCGCATTTCGTTCGAACGAAGTGGCCGTCATTACCGGTGGCGCGGACGTCGCTGCGGAGTTTTCTGCGCTGCCATTTGATCATCTGCTTTTTACCGGCTCGACAAGCGTTGGCCGCAAGGTGATGAGCGCGGCGTCGCAAAATCTGACACCGGTTACGCTTGAGCTGGGTGGCAAGTCGCCTGTCGTGGTTGCGCCGGAGTACCCGATCGAGCACGCCGTGCAGCGCGTGTTAGCCGGCAAGCTGTTGAACGCAGGGCAGACATGTATCGCTCCGGACTACGCGCTCGTTCCACGCGGGCAAGTATCCGCCTTTGTGGAGTCGGCCAAACGGCAAGCGCGGGGCATGTATCCCAAAGGCCTCGGTGACACCGACTATTGCAGCATCGTCAATGCGCGGCAGTACCAGCGACTTGCGGGCTACATCGAGCAGGCGCGCAGTGCAGGTGCAGCCGTCGTTCCTCTGTTTAGCGGCGCGGAGCACGACGATGCGATGCACCGCTTGGCGCCGGCAATCATGGTCGACCCCGCGCCGGAGCT
>DATLOA010000433.1:0-2136 GCA_035536515.1 Burkholderiaceae bacterium
CACCGGCTCGACCGGCATGTTGGGCGCGGCGGCCGCGTGCGCGCGACTGATGCAGCTCGATGAGCGAAAGACCGCGATGGCGCTTGGCATCGCTGCCTCGCAGCCGATCGGCATGCGCGAACAATTCGGGACGATGACCAAACCATTTCATCCGGGTGCCGCTGCGCGTGCGGGATTGATGTCAGCCTTGTTGGCGAAGAACGGATTCACCGCCAGCGCGAAATCGATCGAGGCGCCGCGCGGTTTCGTGCAGGTCGTGTCAGATAAACGATCCTGGAACGAAGTCACCGACGAGCTTGGTGAGCGCTTCGAAATTTCATTCAATACGTACAAACCGTTTGCGTGCGGCATCGTGATTCATCCGAGCATCGATGCGTGCGTGCAGCTGCGCGCGCGCGGCGTGCGGCCGGATGAAGTCGATCGGATTGAGTTGAAGGTGCACTCGCTCGTACTGGAGCTCACCGGCAAGAAAGAGCCGGCCGACGGGCTGCAGGCCAAGTTCAGCGTGTATCACGGCGCCGCTGCCGGACTCATCTTTGGGCAGGCGGGTGAGCACGAGTTCTCCGATGCCGTCGTCAACCGCGCGGACGTGATCGAGCTGCGGCGCAAAATCGTCGCGACGGTCGACGACGACATCGACGAAGCGTCCGTCGATGTCACTGCGGTCATGGCCGGCGGCCGGCGCGAGCACCTCATCGTCGAGCACGCGATCGGTTCGTTGCAGCGGCCGATGACTGATGCACAGCTCGAAGCGAAGTTCACGGCGTTAAGCGCGCCGGTTCTCGGTGATGCAAAAACGACTGCGTTGATCGATGCGGCCTGGAACATCGGCCGGGCCGCGGACGTGCGCACACTGACCGCGATCGCGCGGCCTTGATGGTGCAGGCAAAGGAACGCCCGCGCATCGTCGTGCTCGATGACTACGAGCGTTCGCTGCGGAAGCTGGCGGACTGGACAGAAATTGAACGCCTCGCTGATGTGGAAGTGCACAACGCGCCGCTGCGCGGCAGTTCGCTTCATGCCGCGCTGACTGAAGCCGATGTGATCGTGTTGGTGCGCGATCGCACACCGCTGCGCTGCGATCTGATCGAGCGCCTGCCCAAACTGCGCTACGTGATTTTTACCGGCGCGCGCAATGCCGCGCTTGACACAGCGGCATTGGCTGCGCGCCGGATTCCGGTCAGCCACACCGAGTGGGGTCCGTCGAAGGAAAGCACGTGCGAGCTGACCTGGGCATTGATTCTCGCCGCATGCAAGCGGCTCGAATCCAAGTTTGGGGCGATGCGCTCGGGCGGCTGGCGCGATGATCAGCCGCTGCCGGGCGTGCTTGCCCGCGAACGCCTAGGCCTGATCGGGCTCGGTGAGATAGGGGGCCGCGTTGCACGCGTTGGGCAGGCGTTCGGCATGCAGGTCGTTACGTGGAGCCCGCGCATGACGCCCGAGCGCGCAGCTGAGAAGGGCGCAACTGCCTTGTCGCTCGAAGAACTGCTGTCAACTTCGAAGGTCGTGAGCCTGCACTTGGTGGCGACCGATCAAACGCGCGGGCTGTTGAACGCCGAGCGGCTGGCGCGGGTGCGCACGGATGCGATTGTCGTCAACACGTCGCGCTCTGCGTTGATTGACACGCCGGCGTTGCTGGCTGCGCTGCAAGCAGGCACGCCTGGAATGGCCGCACTCGACGTATACGACGAGGAGCCACTGGCAAGAGATCATCCGTTGCGTCTGCTGCCCAACGTCGTGCTGACGCCGCATATTGGCTTCGTCTCGCAGCCGGTGTTCGAAGCGTTTGCGCGCGGCGTCACCGAATGTCTGCGTGCATGGCTGCACGGTGAACCGATCGTGCGTCCGATGCAGACTTAGTAGTTGATGCACCACGATAACCTGCCGCGATTATTACCCTGGAGCTTCTTACGGGAAAAATGCTAGAAAAATAAACGCTGCGAACAGAACAAGGTGCACCGCGCCCTGCATCACCGTGGCGCGGCCGCTACCCAGCGTCAACACAGCAACGATGAACGTCAGCGCGAGCAGTATTGCTTCTTTCGGTGCGATGCCGAGCTCCAGCGGCGTGCCGATTACCATCGATACCACCGCGACGGTCGGGATCGTCAAGCCAATACACGCGATCGCCGAGCC
>DATLOA010000434.1:0-4260 GCA_035536515.1 Burkholderiaceae bacterium
CCAAGTTACGTGCGCGTCACCGGCGTTCGCAGTCGACAGAGCATCATCGTGCGCGTCAACGATCGCGGCCCGTTCAAGTCAGACCGCATCATCGATCTCTCTTATGCCGC
This sequence comes from Burkholderiaceae bacterium, assembly GCA_035536515.1. Classification (GTDB taxonomy): domain Bacteria; phylum Pseudomonadota; class Gammaproteobacteria; order Burkholderiales; family Burkholderiaceae_F; genus JACCZX01. The sequence continues at coordinate 111 of DATLOA010000434.1, forward strand.
CGCGTCGAAGCTCGGCTTCGTCGCCGCCGGCACCACGCAGGTTGAGATCGAGCGGATCACGAATTGGGAGATCGCGTCGGGCGAGTGGCGTAATGGCGGGCGACCGGCGCCGCTTGATCATTAGGTCGACTTGAGTCGCAGCGCAAGCGTATACAGCGCCTGCTTCGGCTGGCCACTTGCTCTAGCTGCAATTGCTGCTGCGCGCGCCGGTGGCAACTCTTCAAGCAGCACAGTAAGCCAGCGCGCGACCGATGGATCGATGTCGACAACGTCGCCGGCAACCGGCTCAGCGTCTACATCGATCAGCACCACATACTCGCCGCGCTCTTCGACGCGCTGCGCACTCAATTCGGACGCCAGGTGCACAGACACAGTCTCAAACTTCTTCGATAACTCGCGCGCCAGTACGACCCGCCGCGCCGGGGCCAGCACGCTCGACAGCAGTACCAGCAAATCGGCGATGCGATGCGGCGCCTCGAACAGCACGAACGCCTTATTGTCCGCGGCCAGCGTTCGAAGGGCGCGCTCCCGCTGCTGCGCGCCGGTCGGTAGAAAGCCTGCAAAGACGAACGGGCCGGCGCCGAGCCCCGACACCGACATGCCGGCGATCGCGCTGCTCGGTCCCGGAATAGGAATCACGCGGCGGCCGGCGTCGAGTGCTGTGCGCACGACCAATGCACCCGGATCCGACACGCCGGGCGTGCCGGCGTCGGTGACGAGGGCGACGCGCTCGCCGCGCACCAGCCGTTCGACGATATGCGATGCCATATCACGCTCATTGTGCTGATGCGCGGACAGCAGCGGCGTGTCGATGCCGTAGCGCGCCAGAAACGGCCGTGTGACGCGTGTGTCTTCCGCGGCGATGGCATCGACGTTAGACAGCACCCACAACGCTCGCAGCGTTATGTCGGCCGCATTTCCTATCGGCATGCCGACTACATACAATGAGCCCGCCGGCATGTCCTGCGCGGCTACTTCAGACAGAGCGATCAGTCGATCTTGTTGCAGGTCTCGTGTGATTGTTCCCATCGCCGCACTTCGCTCTATCAATCTGCGCCTGGCATTGCTGGCAAGTGTCGCATGCAGTGTCGGCGCTAACGCCTTCGCGCAGATGCCGGCTACCGAGGGAGCGCAGCCTGCAGCGCCCGCAATAGCGCTGGTGCTGCCAAACCAGCAGGGAATTTTCGCCACCGCGGCCGAGGCGGTGCGTGCGGGATTCTTTGCCGCGCACAAGGCCAGCGGTAGCACTGCGACGATTCAGGTGATCGAGATCGGCGATGAAGTCGAACAGATCGGCACCGCGCTTGCCGCCGCGCGCGACCGCGGGGTGCGCGTCGCCGTTGGGCCGTTGCGGCGCGATCAGGTGAACGCGGTCGTCGAAGGCGGACGGGCAGTGTTGCCGCTGGTCGCGCTGAATTTTCCTGATCGTGATGCTGGTGCGCCGCCGACAATGATTGCGCTTGGTCTGTCGGCCGAATCGGAAGCCGAGCGCGTCGTGCAAGTCGCGCTCGCAGGCTTCGTTAGCTTGCGGCAGGGCGTATCCACTGGCGCGCGCATCATGGTGCTCGCGGGTGCGGGCGCCCTCGAGCGCCGCATCGCACAGGCGTACAACAACGCCTTACGCGCTGCCGGGGAGCTGCCGGTCACGGTAGAGACGACGCCTGCCGCACTGGCTCGCTTGGGCCGGCAATTTGAAAGCGGCAATTACGACGCAGTGTTTCTCGCGCTTGGCGCGCGCGAGGCGTCGCTGGTACGGCCTCGCATTCCGCGCGGCGTAGCTGTTTTCGGAACGTCGTTGCTCAACGTCGGCGACCCAACCGGCTCCCCCACGGCGTCTGCGCTCGCGTTTGATCTCGAAGGCGTGCGTTTTGTCGATATGCCGTGGCTGCTGCAGCCTGACCACCCTGCGGTAATGGTCTATCCACCACCGGGGCGTCCGATGTCGCTCGAGACGGCGCGGTTGTATGCACTAGGAATCGACGCATTTCGAATCGCGCAGGTCTGGATGAAGGGCGAGTTGCGCTTCGAGGTCGATGGCGTCACTGGCCGGCTGCGGGTTGATCGCGCGCAAAGCATGCGCGTCGAACGCCTTCCGGTGTCGGCGATCTACCGCAACGGAACTATCGAGCGCGAGGAGATGGCGCGCTGATGCGTACCGCAGCTCCGCCTGCGGCGCGAACGTTGAAGCAGCGCGCGGGCGACGCCGCCGAAGACGCCGCGGCAAGGCATTTGACGGCAGCCGGTTGCCGCATTCTCGCGCGCAATGCGCGCTACCGCGATGGCGAAGTCGATCTGATCGCGCGCGAACGCGACTTGCTCGTGTTTGTCGAAGTCCGCATGCGGGCCAGTGCGCGCTTCGGCGGTGCGGCGGTCAGCGTGAATTCGCTCAAACAGAGGCGAATCGCGCGCGCCGCGCAGCGCTGGCTATTTAGCCGGTACGGCGAGCGCTGGCCCGCATGCCGGTTTGATGTGATCACGGTCGATGGCAGTGGCACAATCGAGTGGATACGCGATGCGTTTCAATGCACATGAATGCGGGAGATTCGGATGCAGATACCTATCAAACTATTAGTGATGTGGATTGGTTCGATGCTGGCGCTGCCAGCGTGTGCACCGCTGGTCATCGGCGGTATCGCAGCGGGCACCGCGGCGGTCGCCACTGACCGCCGCAGCACCGGCGCGCAGCTGGACGACAAGACCATCGAAGTGAGGGTCGCCAACGATTTGCGAAATGCGCTGCGCAGCGATACCGCGCACATCAACGTCAACAGCTTCGAGCGCAGAGTGCTGCTGACCGGCGAAGTCGCGAGCGAGGCGCTGAAGGCCGAGGCCGGCGCCGTTGCAGCGCGCTCGACTAACGTGCGGATGGTCAACAACGAGCTGGTGGTGGCCGCACCGTCGACGTTCGGCGAGCGCACCGACGACAACACGCTTGGCGCCCGCGTGCGGGCCGCATTCATCAATACGCGCGAGATTGCATTTAACTCGGTCGATATTATTACCGAGCGACGCGTGATTTATTTGATGGGCGCCGTCACTCAGAAGGAAGCTGACGTCGCCGCCCATGTCGCCAGCCGCGTGCCCGGCGTGCAGCAAGTCGTCAAGCTGTTTGATGTGGCGTCAGCCGATGAAGTCAATCGCCGCCGCGCCGGGGCGGCGCCTCCACCCGCTGCACAATCGCCCACTCCCGCCGCGGCGCCAATCACGACCGCACCGGTGACGACGACACCCGGCACCGCACGCTGACCCTAAACCGTCTGCGCCATTAGACGCCCGTTCGTCAATCAGCGCTTGCGTGCGCGGGCGTTTGTCTTATAGTCCGCGCGCCCTAAAATTTTGCATCGTTTTTCGGGGAAGCGAGCAGGCCGGCAAGTGCCGTCTTGGTTGGTGCTGTTTCTAACTGGGAGGATTCGATGAGCTGGATCATCGTGCTGGTCGTCATCGCAGCGCTCATATTCTGGGTGGTGGGTGCGTACAACCGTCTGGTTAGCCTGCGCAACAAGTTCAAGAATGCATTCGCGCAGATCGACGTTCAGCTGAAGCGCCGCTACGACCTGATTCCGAATTTGGTAGAGACTGCCAAGGCATACATGAAGCACGAGCGCGAGACGCTTGAGAACGTGATTCGTGCTCGCAACTCCGCAGTCACCGCGAACGCGGCGGCCGCTTCAGACCCGGGATCGGCGCAGGCGATTCAGGGACTGGTTGTAGCCGAAGGAGCGCTGAGCGGCGCACTGTCGAAGCTGTTCGCGCTGGCCGAGGCGTATCCGGACCTGAAGGCAAATCAGAACATGATGCAGTTGACCGAAGAGCTGACCGGCACCGAGAACAAGATCTCATTTGCGCGCCAGGCGTTCAACGATTCTGTGATGAGCTACAACACTGCCGTGCAGCAGTTTCCGACCAACGTCATCGCGGGCATGTTTACGTTTACGCAGGCGGAGCTGTTGCAAGCGACCGAGAGCGAAGAAGAGAAGCAGGCGGTTCGCGTTCAATTCTAGTTCTGAGTCTGCTGAGACTCATGGTGGCGATGTGGGTGTTGTTTGCGTGCGGCGTCGGGTTGATTGCGTGGGGAGTGATCAGCGTACGGCGCGGCACGCTATGGGACAACGATGTCGCCAGCGAGTGGGTCCGCCGCGACGATGATCCG
>DATLOA010000435.1:0-6349 GCA_035536515.1 Burkholderiaceae bacterium
GGCAGCACACGAATGCCGCGCTTGTGCATCGCCTTCATCGATTCGACTGCAGCAGCGAGCTCGTCTTCGTAGCCCATCTCGCGCGCCTTCGCGGGGGTGATTCCGTACGGCGTGCCTTCCTGCAGCAGCTTGAAGATCACCGACAGGCCAGGCGCAACAAATACTTTGTGCTTGCTCGCCTCGAGCAGGTCGAGCGCTTCGTTGTCGGTGTAGCTCGCGTGATAGATCACCTCGCAACCCAGACGAACCGCCTGCTTGACCGAATCGGCACTCCGCGCATGAACAGCCACGCGCTTGCCGCGCATCGTCGCTTCTTCGACGGCAACCTTCACTTCGGCGTCGGTCATCCACGTCGTCTTTGCGTTCGCGTGCGGCACCAGGTTGTCCCCGGATAGGTTCAACTTGATCGAGTCGACGCCGTACTGCAGGAACATCCGGCACGCGCGACGCATGTCTTCCGGCCCACTGACGTTGACCGCGAAGCTGAATTCGGGGAAGGGCAGATGCGGCAGGGTTTCGTCACCGAGCCCACCGGGCACTGTGATTTCCTGGCTTGCAGCGAGATAGCGCGGACCCGGAATCAAGCCCGAATTGATCGCGTTGCGCACCACGACATCGAGACGCGGCTTGGCAGTCGCTGCCCCGACGCACGATGTCCAGCCTTGGTCGAGATACAACTTGGCGACACGCGCAGTCCACAGCGTGTGTTCCTCGACCGGCATCTTCTGAATATCGGAAAGCCCCGAGGCGTTGTTCCACGCGAAGTGCGTGTGCGCCTCGACCATGCCCGGCATCAGAGTGGCTCCGGCGCCATCGATCACGGTGCCGCCGCCGCTGGCGAACGATCGTGCGTTGCGTGCGACACGGCTGATGCGCTTGCCGCGCACCAGCACTTCGCCGGTGTACGGCGCGCCGCCGCTCCCGTCAATGATCTTGACGTTAATAAATAGAACTTCGGAGTCGGCCATTGATTTCTCCTAGGCAGCAACGGCTTGCCAGCGTGTGGGCGCCGAGCCGCGTGCATCGCGCGCGTGTCGAGCAGGATCGGGCGCAAGATAAAAGGCGCCGTCCTTCATTACCGCGAGAATGCGTTTTTTGTCTTGCAAGATGCGAATGTCCGCGAGCGGGTCGCCGTCGATCAGCAGCAGGTCGGCCAGCGCGCCGTCTTTGACTTTGCCAATCTGCTGCCGGCCAGCGTCACCATCCAGCTTCATGATTGGCGCGCCCCAGGATGTCGCTGACAGCATTGCCTCCATCGACGACATGCCAAGGTACTTGGTGAAGTACTCGAGATCCTTCGCGTTGGTGCCGTGCGGTGTCCATGCAAATCCGTAGTCACCGCCGGGCAGGATGCGAATGCCGCGCTTCAGCATTTTCTTCAGCGTCTCGACTGCAACCTCGAGCTCGCGGTGATAACCCATCTTCTTCGTCACTTCCGGGGTCAGCCCCCATTCGGACGCGTGATGGGAGGTGTTGATCAGCCACGCAAGACCGGGTGCGACGAAGTGCTTGTCCTTATTGGCCTCGAGCATGTCGAGCGCTTCTTCGTCGGCAAAACTCGCGTGATAAATCACTTCAATGCCATGGCGGATGCATTGCTTGACCGATTCGGACGAGCGCGCGTGCGCGGCGACGCGCTTGCCGAAGCGCTTGGCCTCGGTCACGCACATTGCGATCTCCTCTTCCGAAAACGGCGTGTACTCGGCCGGCAGTCCGGCGATGTATTCGCCCGACAGGTTGATCTTGATCTGATCTACGCCGTATTTGACGAACTGGCGTACGCAGCGACGTACTTCTTCGGGTCCACTGACCACCGCACCGAAGTTGAACTCTGGTTGCGGCAGATGCGGCAGCGTGTTGTCACCCAGGCCACCTTGCACGGTGATTTCCTGGCTTGCGGCGATGTAGCGGGGGCCGGGAATTTCACCAGCGTTGATCGCGTTGCGAATCACCACGTCGAGCCGCGGTTTTGCCGTCGCAGCGCCCACGCACGATGTCCAGCCCATCGACAGGTAACGCTCGGCAACATGCGCGCACCAGAGGATGTGCTCCTCGGGCGGCATGCGCTGAATCGAATCGAGCGACGGTTGGTCGTTCCACGAAAAGTGCGTGTGCGCCTCAACCATGCCTGGCATCAACGTAGCGCCGGCACCGTCGATCATCGTCGCACCTGATGCAGACGAAGTGGGCAACGAACGAACGCTGCCGGACGTGCGCGTGACGCGCGCGATGCGGTTGCCTTGCACCAGTACTTCGCCGGCGAATGGCTGGTCGCCGCTGCCGTCAAAAATGCGCACGTTGTTAAATAACGTGTTCGCCATGCTTGCTCCTCTAGATTTTTGCCATCGAGTTACTTGCCATTGAGCGCTCCAGAAACCGGCGCAAATGCGATTGGCACTCCGTCGCGCGCTCGGCTGTCATCCAATGGCCGCAGCGCGATAAAACCTCAACCTGCGCATTACTGATTCGGCGGGCGATCTCGCGCGCCACTTGCACCGGCGCAACTGCATCCTCGTCGCCAGCGACAAGCATCGTGGGTACGTTGATGACGTCAATTGCCGCTGGCTCGGCCGCGGAAAGTGCTTCGCAGCTGCGCGCATACCCTTCGGGATCCTGTGCCAGCAGAGACTCGCGCACGAAAGCGACGACGACCGGCTGCTGCTCGCGCGTCGAGGTGGACAGCGAGCCTTGCACGATCGCGTCGGCGATGCCGAACATACCTTCGTCGCGCGCCTTAGCCGCGCGGGTTTTCAATCCTTGCCGCGTGGCATCCGGTGGTGCAAGCAGCGCTCCGAATAGCGCAAGACTGCGCACCCGCTCGGGCGCACGCGCCGCGAGGTGCTGGCACACAATTGTGCCCATTGAATGGCCGGCGAAGTGCGCTCGCGACACGCCGAGCTGTGCACACACGCGCAGCACCGCGTCGACCAGGCTGTCGATCGAAAGTCGGCCCTGGTTCGCGGTGTTGTCCTGCAGCGCATGTGCTCTATGTGACCGACCCGAGCCGGGCAGCTCGATGCGAATGCGCTTCGCGTGCGTCAGCGCCTGAAGCACTGGCGTCCAGGTGTTGGTGGTCCCGCCGAGACCGTGCACCATTACAACGGGGTCGCCTTCACCGTCGACCTCAACCGCCATCTTGTCGATCCAGTGCAGCATCAGTGCGCTACCACCGGATTCTCGAGCACTCCGATGCCATCGATCTCGATACGCACAGTGTCTCCGGCTTTCAGCCACGTCTGCGGCTGCATCCCCATTCCGACGCCGGCCGGTGTGCCCGTCGCAATGACATCGCCCGGATACAAAGTGATGCCACGCGAAATCGTTTCTATCAGCGTCGGAATGTTGAAGATCAGATCCACGGTGCTGGCGTCCTGCCGCAGCTCGCCGTTGACCCACAACCGCACCCGCGTGTTCTGCCCATCGAGCTCCGTCGCGTCGACCAGCCAGGGTCCCATTGGGCAGAACGTATCGAACGACTTGCCCATATCCCATTGCACGTGCCGCATCTGAACGTCGCGCGCTGTAACGTCATTCACGATCGTGTAGCCCCACACGTAATCCATCGCACGGCTCGCTGAAATATTCGTGCCTTTGCGGCCGATGACGACCGCAAGCTCGGCTTCGTAATCGATCTGCTCCGAAGCGGCCGCGCCTGGAAGGCGAATTGGAGCGCCGTGGGCGACTACGCACTCAGGCACTTTCGTAAATACGATCGGCCATTGATCGATCTTGGCCTCGCTGCCCTTGAACACCGTTGTCTGCAACTCCTTCGCATGCGCTCGATAGTTGCGGCCGACGCACCAGAGATTGCGCCGCGGGCGCGGCAGTGGGGCGTCGAGCGTGACCGCTGCGATCGGGAGGCGGGTGCCGTTTACTGCCGGAAACTCGCCGCCTTCGGCCAGATGTTCGAGCAGCGCCTGCGCGCCGCGCGATTGCACCTGCTCTTGCCGGCGCTTCAGATCGACCGGTGTGATCTCGCGCGCGTCATTCGACAACACGCCGACGTGACGGCGACCGCCCCATTGATAGGTGGCAATGCGCATGTCTCCTTCGCTGTCCCTCAAATTGGGATCTGTTGCGTGCAGGTACAAAAAAATGAGACACATGTCTCATTCACGCGGCTACGATACCGAGTCGGCCCGAAACCGTCCAGCTAAAGTATGGCAACGCGGTCCCCAGTCCAGGCTACCGTTCCACCCCCCGGCCCGGAGACCGGTGTGCGGGGCCGAACATATCGGCTATTGCTGGCGCAGGCGATGGATCTGGCCGCCGACGGGCGCCTTGTCACCGTGGCCGAGGTTGCGACGGCGTCCGGCGTATCGCGAGCGACCGCCTATCGCTATTTTCCAAGCCGAAGTCGACTCATCTCGGCGATGGTCGGCGAGAGCCTTGGGCCGGTGCGGCGCTTCGAGTCTCGCAAGGCTGACGGACGGGAGCGGGTGCAGGAACTTTTTACCAAGACGTTTCCGCGCTTCCGACAGTTTGAGCCGCATATGCGCGCGGCGCTTCAGTTGTCACTCGAGCACTGGGCGCTTGAGCGATCGGGGCGGATCGATGAAGAGCCGTATCGACGGGGGCATCGAGTCGCGATCCTGAAGCGCGTCGCGTCGCCCTTGAAGTCGAAGATGCCCAAAGGCGAGTTCAGCCGATTATTAAGTGGCCTGTCGATGATCTTCGGTATCGAACCGTATGTTGTCCTCAAGGATATCTGGGGCTGCAGTGATCGCCAGGTGCAGGCCACCGCGCGCTGGATGGCAGACGCGATGATTGATGCTGCGTTGAAAACCTCGAAGCGGCGCTAACGATCGCCGCGTCCTGCCATTTCGTCTCGCACGTACTGGCGGATGACAAGCTCAAAGCTTTCGTCGCGCGGAAAGCCCAGTGTGTTTGCCTTTTCCGTGTCGAGTCGTCCGGGCCAGGTCGACACCAGGCGTTCGATGCGCGCATCGCTCTCCCAGCGGATACGCTTAATGGCTTCAGGCCCGGCGACGCGCTCGAGGGCAGCCACCATTTCGCGAACAGTCAGTGATAACCCGGGAAGATTGACGTTACGGTTGACACCAAGCGCTGCCGCATCGATATCGTGACCGAACATCAGCGACTCGAGCACGGTCTGCGGCGACAGCAGCCACAGACGTGTATCAGCGCTGACCGGGCAAACGGCCTCTGCTCCGTTCAATGGCTCGCGAATGATGCCGCTGGCGAACGAAGACGCGGCTGCGTTCGGACGGCCAGGCCGCACGCTGATGGTGGGCAAGCGCAATACTCGACCGTCGATGAAGCCCTTGCGCGAGTAGTCGTTGACCAAGAGCTCGATCATCGCTTTCTGAGTTCCATACGACGATTGCGGCGTAATAGCGGTCGTGTCCAGAACGACGTCCGGCAAATCGCCGCCGTAGACGGCCACTGAGCTTGCGAATACGACTTTTGGTCGATGGCCTAGTGCGCGACAGATGTCCAGCAGTCGCCGCGACGCATCGGCATTGATCCGCATCCCCAGGTCGAAGTCTGCTTCAGCCTGACCGCTGACGATAGCGGCGAGATGAAAGATCGAGTCGGTGTTGGCATCGAGCACGCTGGCGAGAAAGTCCAGGTCGCTGATATCGCCGACGATCGATCGAGCACGTTTGTCGTCGAGCGGGGTTGCTTGCACGACATCTGCCAGAATCAACTGGTCGATCCTGCGCTCGCTACCGTCGATGCCCTTCAGCGTTCCGCGTTCTAACAGCTTCGCGGCGAGCCGTCGTCCAAGAAAGCCGGCCCCTCCGGTAATCAGAACTTTCATCGGCCCTCAGACCAAAGCCGCATCCAGCCCAGACCCTCTTCGGTGCTTCTGCGCGGGCGATATTCGCAGCCGACCCAGCCGGTGTAACCGGTTTCGTCCAACATGCGCAACAGGTACGAGTAATTCACTTCTCCCTCGTCGGGTTCGTGGCGGTCGGGAACACCGGCGATCTGAACGTGCCCGATGTTGCTGAAGTACCGCTTGAACTTGATCGCGAGGTCGCCTTCGACGATCTGTGCGTGATAAAAATCCATCTGTACTTTCAGGTTTGGCTCTCCGACTTCGTTGACGATTGCGTGGGCATCTGCCTGTGTATTCAGGAAATATCCCGGCATGTCGCGTGGATTGATCGGCTCGATCAGCACGGTGCGATTCGTTTTCGCCAGTTCGCGAGCGGCGAATCGTAGATTGTCGATATACACGGCGCGATGCTCGGCTCGAGCGCTACCGGACGGAACGATCCCGCACATCGCATGCAGCGTCGGCGTTTTCGTCGCGTCGGCGTACTCCAGTGCGCGGACAACCGCGTCTCGAAACTCACTTTCACGGCCAGGAAGCGAAGCC
>DATLOA010000436.1:0-2228 GCA_035536515.1 Burkholderiaceae bacterium
CCCATACGCTGCGCTGAGCTTCGGAGCAATCGCACGGGCGACGGAATCCGTCGACCCTCCCGCCGGGAACGGAACTACCAGCGTCACCGGCTTCGCGGGCCAGCTTTGTGCCTGAGCCCCAGTGACAGTAGCGAGCGCGAACGCAACAGCGATTAAGAACTTATTCATTGGTATGTCTCCTTGGGTGGCAGATCTGACAAAGCTGCGGCGCCTTCCCACTATGTTAGACAATTGGCTCGGGCCGCAGCTTCAAGGGCGAGGATTACCAATGAACGAAGCCGTAATCGCTGAAATGCCTGCCGCAACACGCAGCAGGGAGCCGCTGACGATCTGCATGCACGAGTGTGACAACGTTGCGATCGTCGCCAACGACGGTGGCCTGCCTCAAGGCGCCGTTCTATCGTCTGGCCTGACACTGCGCGACCGTGTTCCGCAAGGCCACAAGGTCGCATTGGTGGATCTGCCCTCCGATGCGCCGGTGCTTCGCTATGGCATTCCAATCGGCTACGCGCTGAAAGATATCCCCGCCGGCAGCTGGGTACACGAGCGGCTACTGAGAATGCCGGACGCGCGCGAGCTCGATAACTTGCCGATTGCCACTGTCAAGCCAACGCACACTCCGCTTGAGGGTTACACCTTCCAGGGCTACCGCAATTCCGACGGGTCGGTCGGCACTCGCAACATCCTGGCAATCACGACCACAGTTCAATGCGTCGCCGGCGTCGTGGACTTTGCAGTCCAGCGCATCAAAGCCGAATTGCTGCCGAAGTTTCGGAATGTCGACGACGTGATCGGCCTCGAGCATACGTATGGCTGCGGTGTTGCAATCGATGCACCGGGAGCGGAAATTCCGATTCGCACGTTGCGCAACATCAGTTTGAATCCGAATTTTGGCGGCGAAGTGATGGTCGTGAGCCTGGGTTGCGAGAAGCTGCAGCCGGAGAGACTGATGCCGCCGGGAACGATTGCAATCACGGACCAGCGCAGCGTCGCCGATTCCGGAGCCGATGCAGGCCCTGGCCTCGATGTCGTCTGCCTGCAGGATGAAGCGCACGTCGGCTTCATGACGATGGTCGATTCGATCATGGCTACTGCACAGATGCACCTCGAGCGCTTGAACAGACGCGTTCGAGAAACGGTTCCGGCAAGCGAGCTGGTCGTCGGCGTGCAGTGCGGCGGCAGCGATGCGTTCTCGGGCGTCACTGCCAATCCGGCGGTCGGCTTCTGCACCGACCTGCTGGTTCGCGCTGGCGCAAGCGTGATGTTTTCCGAGACGACCGAGGTAAGAGACGGCATCGGTCAGCTGACATCGCGGGCGACCACGCCAGAGGTCGCGCAAGCGATGATTCGCGAGATGGCGTGGTACGACGCGTACTTGAGTCGCGGTCGTGTCGATCGCAGTGCCAACACCACCCCGGGCAACAAAAAAGGCGGCCTCGCGAACATCGTGGAAAAGGCAATGGGCTCGATCGTTAAGTCGGGTTCAGTTCCAATTTCCGGCGTACTCGCGATGGGCGAAAAGCTAAAACAAAAAGGATTGATTTATGCAGCCACGCCCGCCAGCGATTTCATCTGCGGCACGTTGCAGCTCGCTGCGGGAATGAATCTGCATGTATTCACCACCGGGCGCGGCACGCCCTACGGGCTCGCTGCGGTGCCCGTGATCAAAGTCGCCACCCGCAGTGATCTCGCGCGACGGTGGCACGACTTGATGGATGTAAACGCCGGCACGATCGCCGATGGCTCAGCGTCAATTGAAGATGTAGGTTGGGAGCTCTTTCGCTTGATGCTGGACGTGGCGAGCGGCCGCAAAAAGACATGGGCTGAACAATGGAAGCTTCATAACGCGCTAGTGCTCTTTAATCCTGCGCCGGTGACCTGAGCCACGCGGTGCCGTTCAACATAAGGGGCAAGCGCCAGCAACGGGCACCATCGGCTGCGCTTTTTCGCGTATTTGTTGATACTGAATATTTTTACAGACGAAGGCTGCAGATCAAGTCGTAGCGCGGCTAGCCGACCAACGGAAGGACCCTGTTAAACCGCAAGTCCCACATTTAGGAGCAGAATCTTGCGGTCTAAAACACGTTAGGCAGCATTACGTACTAAGTGGCATTACAGTAGAGGAACCGTTATGCCGCAAACGACATACATGGTCATTGAGCGTTTCCGAAATGATGACGCGGTGCCCGTGTATCGCCGGTTTCGGGAGAGTGGCCGAATGACGCCCG
>DATLOA010000437.1:0-3201 GCA_035536515.1 Burkholderiaceae bacterium
GAACGTGATCGCCTGCGCGATCAAGGTCAGATTGAAATTCATTGTCCGCGCGAATTAGCCAAGCACCGTCAACAATGGATTCGCGAACGCGAAGAACATGGCGAGGCCGACGCCGATAATGAACGACGCATCGATCAGGCCCAGCAAAAGAAACACTTTGGCCTGTAGTTGCGGCATCAGCTCCGGCTGACGCGCAGCGCCTTCGAGAAAGCGGCTGCACATGATGCCGACGCCGACGCACGCGCCCAGAGCGCCAAGCCCGATCATCAACCCGATACCGATGCTGGTGTACGCCTGGACCATCGCCAGCAGTTGAAGCTTTTCCATATTGTTAGCCCTTGTTTAAAAGTCAATGATGTTCGTGTGCAATCGCGATGTAGACCACCGTCAGCATCATGAAAATGTAAGCCTGCAGCGCGACGATCAAGATATGAAAGATCGACCAGCCCAGCGCCAGCACGATGCTCGCCACCGTGCCGACCAATCCTGCCGCCGCCATTGTCCATAGCAACAGAAAGATGATCTCGCCGGCATACATGTTGCCGAACAGCCGCAGTGAGTGCGACAGCGGCCGCGAAACCAGCTCGACTAGATTAAATAGAAGGTTGGGAATCCACAGCAGCGGATTTTTGCCGAACGGCGTGCAGAACAGCTCGAACATCCAGCCGCCAAAACCCTTGACTGCGATCGAGTAGTAAATCATCAGCAGCCACACCGACAGCGCGAGGGCGAATGTAGTGTTCACGTCCGCGGTGGGAACGTTGCGAAAATTTTCCTGATGCAGCACGTTGTGGTGGAACCACGCGACGATATCAACCGGCAAGAAGTCCATCGCGTTCATCAGCAGCACCCACAGAAACACCGTGAGCGCTGTCGCTGCGACGAATCGATGCGAGTCGCCGTGGTAAATGCCTTTGACCTGATCGTCGACGAAATCGATCAGCAACTCGACGAACGCCTGGCGCTTCCCGGGCACGCCGGAGGTCGCCCCGCTGACGACCCAGCGCAAAAACCCCAGCATTAATACGCCGAGTACGACAGACACCGCAATCGTGTCCCAATGAAATGCCCAGAAGCCTTCACCCGACGCGTTGAACGTCAAATGGTGTGCAATGTATTCACTTGGATTCTGCGGATGCTCGGTTGCCACGGCGCGATGTTCTCTGAACTAACTTTCTCTGACAAAAAGAGCCATCGAGAACAGGATCGTCGTCACGGCGAACGTCGCGATGAAACCGAAGGCCACCACACTCTTATAAAGAATAAAAACCGCCGCTAACCCCGCGACGATCAGAAACACTTTCAAGCCTTCAGCGATCAAGGCGCTCGTCACCGCTGTCGCCGGATCGCCTGCGGTCTTGCGCAACGCGAACCATGCCGCCGTCAAACCTGCCGTGATGCTGATCGCACCGCCGAGCGCGGCGGAAATTGCGCCGTGCGCGCCCGCGAGCCAACCGAGCACAACGACGGCTAACGCGGTGGCGAGAAGCTGCCACCTGAGCACCGTTCGAATCGGCTTGCTCAGTGCGAACGACATTGTTTGGCTAACGGGAATTGAAGCAAGTCGCAAAGAAAAAGCTGCGCATTGTACTGCGCCGCAGTATGACGGGTCAAAAGCAGACGCCCCCGCTGCAATCGGGATTGGCGAGCATTGACCCGTACGCAACAACTGACGCGCGACAAGTCGTCAGAGAACGGTCGGCATTCGGTCGGGAGGGGGTCTCGCGCAGTTACTTAGAAACAGCTTAGCGCCGCAGCCGCGCAACAATGCCTTCGAGTTGATCAAGGCTTGCAAACCTGATCGTCAGCTCGCCCTTGCCGCGTGCATCGGCTTCCAGGCGCACATCCGCACCCAGCGTGTCGGCCAGCTCATCTTCGAGCCGCACGATGTCGCGCGCACGCTCCGGCCTCTTCGATGGCTTGCGAGCGTTTGTCCCGCCTCCGCGCGCGACCAGTGCCTCCGCCGCGCGCACCGAAAGCTGCTCGGCCGCAATGCGGTTGCCGAGCTGAATCTGCTGCGCGGCGCTTAGTGCAAGCAGTGCGCGCGCATGCCCCATGTCAAGCTTCCCTTCGAGCACCATCTGCTGCACCGGCGCCGCGAGATTAGTCAGCCGCAGCAAATTAGAGGTGGCGCTGCGCGAGCGGCCGATGGCTTGCGCGGCCTGTTCATGTGTGTAGTCAAACTCACGGATCAGTCGCTGCACGCCGTGCGCTTCTTCGAGCGGGTTCAAATCCTCGCGCTGGATGTTTTCGATCAGCGCCATCGCCAGCGCTGCGTTATCCGGCACCTGCTTGATGATGACCGGCACCTCATGCAGCCCGGCGATGGCTGCGGCGCGCACACGACGCTCACCCGCAATGATTTCGTAGCCCTCCGGGACAGCCCGCACCAGTACCGGCTGCATTACACCTTGCGCCTTGATAGATTCGGCCAGCTCGTGCAGCGATTCTGGATTCATGCTCGTGCGCGGCTGGTATTTGCCTGGCCGTAGTTGCTCAAGCGGCAGCGTGCCTGTTGAAGCAACGGTCGAAGTGCTTTCGCCGCCGAGCAAGGCGTCGAGCCCGCGCCCGAGTCCCTTATTGCGCTTCATGCACCAACTCGCTCATAGACTGCGCTCTTCTGGCGGAGCGCGATACCAGTACGCATAGCAATCCTTGAATCCGAACTTCGAATATGCCCGACGCGCCGCAGTGTTGTCTGCTTCGACCTGCAGATACGCCGTCTCGGCGCCGGCGGCGCGCGCTTCGTGCAACAACTTCGCCACGATCCCGCTGGCAATACCACGACCGCGATGTTCTACGGCCGTCACCATGCCGAAAATTCCCGCGAGCTTGCCTTCCAGCGCGAGGCTCCCGCAGGCGATCGGCGCGTCGCCATCGCGCCGCACGACGAACACACTGCGACCGGCAGCTCTTACGTATCGCTCGCGCTCCGCGTGTGCCTTCGCTGCATCGAGCCCATGCAGCTCGCAGAATACGGTGGCGAATCGCTCGGCGTTCACTGACTGGGCGGTCTCGGGCGGCGCGCTTGGCACGATCTCCGACAATGCAACCGACATTACGCGCGTGTCTTGATGCGCACCGAAATTGGCAGCCGCCAACTCGCCGTCCAAATTGCCCGGCTGCGAAAACGGCGTGATACGAAACAGGCACGGCAAATGATGCTGCCGGTAAAAGTCGATGCAGTGGGAGAGCTTTACA
>DATLOA010000438.1:0-2300 GCA_035536515.1 Burkholderiaceae bacterium
GACACGCGATGCGATTCCTTAACGATGAACTGGCCGCCTGGCGGCAGCTCGCCGCGAGCAGCCAGCGCTGCCGCGAGATCATCGGCGACGAATACATTCGCGAGCCAGTCGGCGAGCAGGGCGGCAAATGCGGCGTCATGCGTGCGCACCAGGTCGCTGAGCCGTCTGAATCCCTGCAACTGCGGCAGCTCGCGAGCCACCGCACCGTTGGTCGAATAAAACGCAACGCGTGCCGGTGGTGCATCGGCGGCTAGGCCACCAATTGTGTCGAGCTTGCCCACTTCGATGCCCTGCACACGCTCACGCAGAACCGCTTCGAACGCGGTCTCCCATCCGGGCTCAACGACCAGCTTCCGGAACAGGCGCGGTAAGCGCTCAAGTCCTTGCGCTTGCAGCCACGGATCAAGCCTCGCGTTTGCCTCTACGCTGGCCTGCACCTGCTGCAGTGCCTGCAGATGTGCTTCCAGCTTCGCCAGCGCCTCGATTTGGCGAGCGCGATCTTCCAGACGCTGCTGCCTCTGCTCGGTCATCCGATCGAGGTTCGACTCCGCGCGCCGCTGCGCTTCGGCCCCGGCTTCGATTTCACTTTCGTTGCTGACTAGTTGCTGCTTCAAGCCGGCAAGCTGCGCTTCGTCGGGCGAGCCGATCGACGCCTGCTCTTCGCGCAAACGCCCGCGCCTTAGTGCCAACTGCGCGAGCTGCCGGTCGGCATTGCGCTGCTCGCCCGCCGCCGCGGCGATCGATTGCTCGGCCAGCGCGGCGTCTGCTTGCGCTGCAGTCACGGCGTCGCGCGTGGTGCGGTAATTCAATTCGAGCTGCGGCAGCTTCCCTTCATGCGCGGCCACGCCTGCCTTGGCGTCTTCGAGCTGCCGCGCCATATCGGCAATCGCCACCACGAGCTCGGCCGCGCGTCGGCGCAGCTCCTCCTGCTCCTTCAGTCGAACGTTTCGTGTCGCGACCAGGGATTCGATCTGCGCCGACAGCCGCGTGCGGCTCTCAGTGATCAGGCGTATCTCGGCCTCGAGCTTCGCTACTTCGGCGTTGACTTCGAACATCGCACCTTGCGCGTCGTGAACGGCGTCGCTCGCAGCGAAGTGCGCGCTTCGAACGCCTTCAAGAGCGCGCTCCGCACCGCGTAACTCGGAAACATGAGCCTCGAGCGCAACGGTCCGATTGCCGATGTCGCGCCCCACCCGATCACGCTCCGCGTCTGCTTCGCGCCTGCGCGTCAGCCACAGCAATTGCAGCTGCTCGTCGTGCGTCGCCTGCAGCGAGCGGTACGTCTGCGCTACCGCGGCTTGCTGTTCAAGCTTGCCGATTTGCGCATCGAGCTCGCGCAGGATGTCTTCGACGCGTGTCAGGTTGTCGCGCGTATCCGCGAGCCGGTTCTCGGTCTCGCGGCGTCGCTCCTTGTACTTCGAAACACCGGCCGCTTCTTCCAGGAAAATACGCAGCTCTTCAGGGCGGGCTTCGATGATGCGCGAGATCATGCCCTGCCCGATGATCGCGTAAGCGCGCGGTCCGAGCCCGGTGCCCAGGAACATATCGTGCACGTCGCGACGGCGCACGTTCTGGTTGTTGATGTAGTAGCTCGATGCCCCGTCCCGCGTCAGCACGCGCTTGACAGAAATGTCTGCGTACTGCGCCCACGCTCCTCCAATGCGACCTTCATCGTTGTCGAATGCAAGCTCCACACTGGCCCTGCCGGCGGGCTTGCGGTCGCCCGAGCCGTTAAAAATCACGTCCTGCATTGACTCGCCGCGCAGCTCGGCAGCCTTGCTCTCGCCAAGCACCCAGCGCACTGCGTCGATGACGTTCGACTTGCCGCAACCATTCGGACCGACGACGCCGACGAGTGTGCCGGGAACGTCGATCGGCGTCGGATCGACAAAAGACTTGAACCCGGCGAGTCTGATCTGCCGCAGGCGCACGTTAATTGGGAGTTTGTTGTCGGCGCATGTGGGATGCGAAGCGTATGGGAGTGTGTTCGCGTGTCTACAAATGCGCGTTCTTATAATACCGTGCAAGCCTGTCTCATTCTTTCCTGGCGTCCCGTGGCCACACGTCCCACCAGAGTGCTCGAAACCTTCGCGAACCCCGCGCCGCAGCGCGATTACTGGGTGCGAATGGAAATTCCCGAGTTCACGTGCTTATGCCCTCTCACCGGGCAACCGGATTTCGCAACGATGGTGATGGACTTTGTTCCGGACAAGCGCAACGTCGAGCTAAAGAGTTTGAAGCTTTATATGTGGTCATACCGCAGCGAGGGCGTGTTTCACGAGGCGGTGACGAACGCCATC
>DATLOA010000439.1:0-6665 GCA_035536515.1 Burkholderiaceae bacterium
GGCTACGCGTACTCTCGCCATTCGATCTCGGTGGCTCCTATCGCACGCGATCAAAACGGCATGCAGCGTGACGATTGGTATTCGTCGTCGCGCATTGCCGACGATCTCGCGTCGCCCGAAGCCGTGGGCGACTACGCCGCGCGCCGCGTGCTGGCGCGCCTGTCGGCCCGCCAGCTGAAAACGCGTCAATGCCCGGTGCTGTTCGAGGCGCCGCTCGCGTGCGGGCTGTTGGGAAATTTCGTGCAGGCCGCAAGTGGCGGCGCACTGTATCGAAACGCATCGTTTCTGGTCGACTCGCTCGGCAAATCTGTTTTTTCGGATCACATCACGTTGCACGAAGACCCGTACCTGCCGCAGGGCCCGGGCTCGAGCCCGTTCGACGAAGAGGGCGTGCGCGGCATCAAGCGCGACGTGGTCGCGGGCGGCGTGTTGAATGGCTACTTTCTATCGAGTTATTCGGCGCGCAAGCTCGGCATGCGATCGACGGGCAACTCAGGCGGCTCTTATAACTTTGAGATTCGGTCGAGCGGGACACGGCGCAATGACGATCTATCGGGAATGGTGCAGCGCCTGGGCACCGGCTTGCTCGTCACCGATCTGATTGGCCAGGGCGTCAACTATGTCAGCGGCGATTACTCGCGCGGCGCCAGCGGCTTCTGGGTTGAGGGCGGTGAAATTCGCTACCCGGTGGAGGAGATTACGGTTGCCGGCAATCTGCGCAATATGTTTCGCAATATCGTCGCGGTCGGCAACGACCAGGTCGTTCGCGGCAGCAAGATCAGCGGCTCGCTGCTGATAGATGGCATGACCGTCGGCGGCACGTAAAAACCCTCAGCCAAGAACCGGTTGCGCCCCGGAGAGCCGCGACTACACTAACGCACAGGCGGAGGGGTACTCGCGCCGCGAACAAATTTTTTACGACAGGAGACAACAAATGCAACGTCGTTCGTTCATTAGGAACGCGACTGCCGGCGCGGCAGTAGCGGCGATTTCCGCGCCGGCAATTGCACAGGCACCGCAAATCCGCTGGCGGCTTTCGTCGAGCTTTCCGAAGTCGCTCGATACGATCTTCGGCGCAGCGGACGTTTTTTCAAAGAAGGTTTCCGAGGCCACAAGTGGCCGGTTCCAGATCAGCACGCACGCGGCAGGTGAAATCACACCGCCGTTTGCGGTGGTGGATGCCATCCAGCAGGGCACGATTGAATGCGCTCACACCGCGCCGTATTACTTTTTCGGCAAGGACCCCACGTTCGCGATGGATTGCGCGATCCCGTTCGGCATGAACGCACGTCAGCTGACAGCGTGGATGTACGAAGGCAACGGCATGAAGTTGTTCCGCGAGTTTTACAAGCCGTACAACATCTACAACCTGCCAATGGGCAATACCGGCGCGCAAATGGGCGGCTGGTATCGAAAGGAAATTAAGACGGTCGATGACATCAAGGGCTTGAAGATGCGCATCGGCGGGTTCGGCGGCTCCGTGTTGGCAAAGATTGGCGGCGTACCGCAGAACATTCCGGGGGGTGAGGTGTACCCGGCGCTTGAAAAGGGCACGATCGACGCGACCGAATGGGTCGGCCCGTACGATGACGAGAAGCTCGGCTTCAACAAGATCGCCAAGTTCTACTACTACCCGGGCTGGTGGGAAGGTGGCCCGCAGCTCGATCTGTATATCAACCAGGGGGCGTGGGACAAGCTGCCGAAGGATTATCAGGCGATCGTGGAAGCGGCAGCCGGCCTGGCACACGGCGACATGCTTGCGAAATACGACGCTAAGAATCCGGCGGCACTGCGCAGGCTGGTGGGTAGCGGCACGCAACTGCGCGCGTTTCCGCGCCCGATCATGGACGCGGCCTGGAAGGCGGCCAACGAGACGTACGCCGAGTTGAATGCAAGCAATGCACGCTGGAAACCGATCTATGAAGACTACGTGCGTTTCCGCGACGATCAAATCCGTTGGTTCCGCGTTACGGAGAATTCGTTCGACGACTTCATGGCATCGGTCATCATCAAGTAAGTGCCGGCATGAAGAAAAGAGCTCTGCAATCGCAGAGCTTTTTTTTGGCCAAGATAAAATTTGCGCAAACGCGAGGAGGAACGATGAAAACGGCAGCACTCTTCACAGTACTGACAGTTGCGTTGCTGAGCGGATGCGCAGCGACGGTCAACAAGACGTCGAGTCCGGACACGCCGCCGTTGCGCGTAGCTGCCGAGTCATCGAAGGCGGTGGCGATAAACATCACCGGAAGCAAGGTCGTGACGGCGTCGAACGATTGGGAACAACTCAAAGGCGAGTGGCGCTCTGCTATGAAAGCAGCTACGGCCGCTGCCGGCGTTCAGTATTCGGAGCAGGACGGTAAGCCGCGGCCGACGGGGCAGCCCGGCACATTGGTAGTCGTTGACGTTAACGACTATCGATACTTGTCGCCGGGTGCGCGCTACGGCTTTGGGGTGATGACGGGCAACGCGTATGTCGACTCGAAGGTCCGCTTCATGGATCTGAAGAGCGGAGCAAGCTATGGCGAGCGTGTTTACAACACATCATCCTCCGCGTGGCAGGGAATTTTTTCCGCGATGACCGCCAAACAGATTGAAGCTATCTGCAAAGAGATCGTTACCGAAATCACTGCACGACCTTAGTTCCCTATTTGAACGCGCGATTCGCGTCCGGCTCTTCCTGCTTGCCCGGCGCGCTGAACGCGTCGCCGGCGTTCGGTGACTTGCCGTAATCGGTTTGCTCAATGTCGATCCTGACCTTGTCGGGATCGAATTGAATCGGCTTGTCAAGAAACATCGACACCAGACCCGGCCACGCAATCACGATCACAACCATGATGATCTGCAGGCCGACCCACGGTAGTGCTCCCCAGTAAATGTCGGAACTTTTCACGTCTTTTGATGCGATGCCGCGCAGATAAAACAGCGCAAAGCCGAACGGCGGGTGCATGAACGACGTTTGCATGTTCACGCAAAGCAGCACGCCGAACCAGATCAGATCGATGCCGAGCTTGTCCGCTACCGGTGCGAGCAGCGGGATGATGATGAATGCGATCTCGAAAAAATCGAGGAAAAATGCAAGGAAGAAAACGAAGATGTTGACCGCGATCAAAAACCCGGTTTGGCCGCCGGGCAGACCGGCCAGCATGTGCTCGATCCATACGTTGCCGTCGACGCCCTGGAACACCAGCGAGAAAATGCGCGAGCCGATTAGGATGAACACCACCATTGCGGTGAGCCGCAGCGTCGATTCCATCGCCTGCCGCACCAGCGGCCACGTCAGTCGGCGATGCAGTGCAGCCAGCACAATCGCCCCGATGGCGCCGAGCGCGCCCGCCTCGGTAGGCGTCGCAATGCCGGCGAAGATGGTGCCGAGTACGAGGAAAATCAGCACGATCGACGGCACCATTCCCCACAGCACGCGCCGCCAGAGCGCCCACCCGTGCAACGTGCGCGCCTCCGGCGGCAACGCCGGAACCAGCTTCGGCCGAAACAGCGCGACCAGCGCGATGAATGCCAGGAAAATTAGCACCTGCACCAGCGACGGGCCGATCGCACCTTTGTACATATCACCGACCGAGCGGCCGAGCTGATCGGCGAGCACGACCAACACGAGCGACGGTGGAATCAGCTGCGTGATTGTTCCCGACGCAGCAATCACCCCGGTCGCGATGCGCGGGTTGTAGCCATAGCGCAGCATGATCGGTAGCGCGATGACGCCCATGGCAATCACAGACGCGGCCACCGTGCCGGTGATCGCACCCAGAATCGCTCCAACGACGACCACTGCGTACGCGAGCCCGCCAGGCAAGGGTCCGAAGAGCTGGCCGGTGCCTTCGAGCAGGTCTTCCGCCAGACCACATCGCTCGAGAATCGCACCCATGAAGGTGAAGAACGGAATCGCCAGCAGCAATTCGTTCTGCAGCGTGTTGAAAATCGCCAACGGGATGTTGGCCAGAAACTGCGCCGGAAAAAATCCAAGATAAATGGCGAGAAAGCCAAACGCCAGACCCAATGCCGCAAGCGAGAACGCAACCGGAAAGCCGATCAGCATGACGCAGATAAGCCCCGCGAACATCAGCGGTGCCATCGTCTGCATTGTCATTGCAGCGGCCTTTCGTAGTGCGTGTCCATGTGCAGCTCGCCGCGCAGATAGGCGACGCGCTTAATGATCTCAGCCATCCCCTGCAGTGCCAGCAAAGCAAAGCCGAGCGGCAAAATGACTTTGAATGGCCAGCGGATCAAGCCGCCCGCGTTGCTCGACATTTCGTTGGAAACGTACGAGTCGACGACGAACGGCCACGACAGGTAGACCATCAGCAGGGTCATCGGCAGCAGGAATAGCGCGAGCCCGATTAGATCGATCGTCGCCTTGGTGCGCGGGCGGCGGCCGCCGTAGATGATGTCGACGCGTACGTGCTCATTGACGCGCAACACTTTGGCGGTGCCGAACATCACGATGCCGGCGAACATGTACCACTGCAACTCCAACCACGCGTTCGAACCAATCGCGAACGCATAGCGAATCGCTGCATTGATTCCGCTGACCAGGCACGCAAGCAATACGAGATAAGCGGCGACTATCGCCAGGCGGTCGTTTAAAGCGTCGATGCAGCGCGTGAACCAGAGCAGCCCCGGCACTTCGATCGCCTCCCCATCTTACTTTTCGGCGATCTTACTGAAACCGGTGCAATTGAGAAGGTCGGCGGCGATATTCGGTGGCTATTTCTTGCGCTGCGCCAGGCGCTGCCGCCAGACAGCAACCTGGGCGTGGACTCGCTGCGGCGCAGTACCGCCTGGATGGTTGCGGGCCGCGACGGAGCCATCGATCGAAAGCACGTCGAATACATCGTCGGTGATGGCCGGCGAATGTTCCTGTAGCTCCGCCAACGGCATGGCGGACAATGCAATGTTGCGCGCCGCTGCAGACTTCACCGCGCGTGCCACCGCTTCATGTGCGTTGCGAAACGCAACGCCTTTGCGCACCAGATAGTCGGCCAGATCTGTCGCGGTCGAGTAGCCCTCCTCAGCGGCGCGTCGCATCGCGTCGGTATCGACCTCGATGCCGGGCAGCATTTCGGACAATGCGCGCAGCGTGTCGACCACGGTATCGACCGTATCGAACAGCGGCTCTTTGTCCTCTTGATTGTCTTTGTTGTACGCGAGCGGCTGGCTCTTCATCAGCGTCAACAAAGCGACTAGATGACCAATAACCCGAGCGCTCTTGCCGCGCGCCAGCTCGGCAACGTCCGGATTCTTTTTCTGCGGCATGATCGAAGAGCCGGTGGTGTAACGATCCGGCAACCGAACGAATGCAAGCGGCCCGATCCACATCACGAGCTCCTCGGCCAGGCGCGAGATGTGCGTCATTACCAGCGCAGCGGCAGCACAAAACTCGATTGCAAAATCGCGATCGCTGACGGCGTCCAGCGAATTTTCAGCGATTGAATCGAAGCCGAGTTTTTGCGCGACCCAGGCGCGATTGATCGGATACGTCGTACCGGCCAGTGCCGCGGCACCCAGCGGCAGGCAATTGACTCGCTTGCGTGCATCGAGCAGGCGGGCATGGTCGCGCTCGAACATCTCTGCATACGCAAGCAGATGATGACCGAACGTCACGGGCTGCGCGACCTGCATGTGAGTGAAACCGGGCATGATTGTCGAAGCGTGACGCTCGGCAAGCTCGATCAGGGCGTGCTGCAGCCCCTCGATCCGGCACAGGATGTGATCAATTTCGCCGCGCAGCCAAAGCCGCGTGTCGGTCGCGACCTGGTCGTTGCGCGAGCGGCCTGTATGCAGACGCTTACCGGCGTCGCCGATCAGATCGGTCAAACGCTTTTCGATATTCAAGTGAACGTCTTCGAGTTCGATCCTCCACTCGAACCGATTGCGCTCGATCTCTTCGCGAATCTGCCATAGTCCACGCTCGATGTCCGCGAGTTCCGCTGCGCTGATGATGTCGCACTCGCGCAGCATTGCCGCGTGCGCCAGCGAGCCCTCGATGTCTGCAAACGCAAGTCTGCGATCGAATCCGACGGACGCCGTGTAGCGCAACACGAAGTCGGCCACCGGTTCATCGAATCGGCCGGACCATGCAGTGCTTTTCTTCGCTAGCGGATCGTCGTTGTTTGCAGAATGCTCTGACATAATCGTTTGAGCGCGAACAAAGAAGTTCAGGTCGTCAAACACAAGAGGGTGAGTATAAGTTCGTGAAGCCGTCACCTCGGCCACTTCCCTCGCTTAAAGGGCCACTCGCCCGTGCCGAGACGGCGGTGCCGACTCCTCGGCGCGTCATTCCCGACGGCTGCAACATGGGTGTCCTGCTGCGGGTCATTGGCACTGTCGTAGCGTTGGCGCTGATGGCGGCGATCGGCGAATCCACCTCGCTGGCCGATGCAGTGACGGCGCTGTTGCGATTGATGTCGTTTGTCGCACCGAGCACATTGCTGACGTTAATGGCTTGGTGTGCGGCGCGGCGCACGCTGTCGGCGCAGGATGTAACCGTTCAGCGCGGTATTTCCTGCCTAATTCCGGCGATCGTTGCGGTGGCAGTGGCTTTGCTGTTCCAGATCCCTGGTGGCGAATGGACGGCACTTGCTCATGGCGCCGTGGGCTTCGCGTTGGGTGCCGGGTTTCAGCACTATTCCGAGCTGCGCGAGCGTGCTTTT
>DATLOA010000440.1:0-9258 GCA_035536515.1 Burkholderiaceae bacterium
TGACCGCGGTAAAACCCTTGTCGGCCGCCGCGAATTCGGCTTGCTGCAGCTCGACGAACGCGCTCATCTGGTTGCGCGCATAACCGTGCGCGAGGTGAAACATCGAGTAGTTGAGCGAATGAAAGCCCGCGAGCGTAATGAACTGAAACTTGTAGCCCATTGCGCCGAGCTCGTTCTGAAAGCGGGCAATAGTCGAATCGTCCAGATTTTTTTTCCAGTTGAACGATGGCGAGCAGTTGTATGCCAGCATCTTTCCAGGAAAGCGCTTGTGAATCGCTTCTGCAAACGCCTTTGCGAACGCGAGGTCGGGTTTACCAGTTTCGCACCACAGCAAGTCGGCGTAAGGCGCATACGCCAAGCCGCGTGACACTGCTTGCTGCAGGCCGGGCTTGGTTTTGAAAAATCCTTCGACGGTACGCTGGCCGGTCAGATAAGGCGCGTCGTTCTCGTCGACGTCGGAAGTTACCAAATCGGCCGCTTCCGCATCCGTGCGCGCCAGAAGTACGGTCGGCACGCCGCACACGTCTGCCGCAAGGCGCGCCGCAACCAATTTGGCAACCGCCTCGCGTGTCGGCACCAGCACCTTGCCACCCATGTGACCGCACTTCTTCACCGATGCGAGCTGGTCTTCGAAGTGCACGCCCGCCGCGCCCGCTTCGATCATGGACTTCATCAGCTCGAAAGCGTTGAGCACGCCGCCGAAGCCCGCCTCGGCATCGGCAACGATCGGCGCAAAGTAATCGACGTAGCCTGCTTCGCTTGGATTCTTGCCCTCCATCCACTGGATCTGATCGGCGCGCGCGAATGTATTGTTGATGCGGCGAACCACTGCCGGCACCGAATTCACCGGATAAAGTGACTGATCGGGGTACATCTCGCCGGCCAAATTTGCGTCACCCGCAACCTGCCACCCGGACAAGTAGATTGCCTTCAGGCCGGCTTTCACCTGCTGCATTGCCTGGTTGCCGGTCAAAGCACCGAGCGTGTTGACATACAGCTCACTTCCCAGCAGGCGCCACAGCTTCTCGGAACCGCGCTTGGCCAGCGTGTGCTCCACCTGCAGTGAGCCGCGCAGCCGAACTACGTCTTCGGGCCCGTAGCCACGCCTGATCCCCTTCCAACGGCTGCTCTCGTTCCATTCTTTTTGAAGGCGCTGTGCATCGAGTTCGCGTGCTGTCATGCCGTTGCTCCTGTAAGCCCGAGCGGGCGGGTGAGTCGTAAAACGAGTATCGGTGGAAATCGTACAAAGATTTATGCGCTGCAACAAGCGCGTTGTTTTATATAAGAGTTCTTTTTTTGTTAGGTTAAACAGCTGCATAGCTGCTCTTTACCGCGATATGCAACGTCAGTTGCCATTTCGAAAAGACGAGTGCTGTTCTGCAACAGCCGCTTTTCGGATTGCGAAATCCGGTGCGGTCAATGAAATGCGCGCGATTACCAAAGTTGCAGCATAGGAAGCCGCGCGGAAATTGGATGCGTGTGCCTGCGCATTTCGGGCAAATCCCGATGCACGTGATCTGCCACATTCGCGTTACCGAATCAACGCGCTTGCAAAAGGCTTGCGCACTAACCCACGCGAAACACCATGAACGTCCTCGGCATCCAACTGAACGCCCCGTCGCTGATGGGCCTGATACGAATGCTCGGTTTTACGCTTTGCGCCATCGCGCTTGTTGAAATGGCGGATTCGCTGAACTCGGGCGTGTGGGCCAATGAAGGGTCGCTGTCGTTTATCGTCGGGGGCTTTTCTGGCTTTCTGCTGAACGAATCCGGAGCCGATTTCTCGAAGCACGGCTGGCGCGCATTTGCGCTGTTAATGGCGTGCGCGATCTTCGTGTTTCTCGCGTTCAGCCTCGCGCTTTAATCACGCCGTTACTGCGGCACTCCGCGTCGCACTGGCGATTCGCATCGCCATCAACAGCGCCGCCACCAGCAGGATCGCCACCGCTACTAGCGCCGCTTGAAAGCGGCCAGCATCGAGCAGCGGACCGAACACCAGCGGCGATAACGCAAGCCCAACATCGAGACCCGAATAAACGAAACCGTAAATGCGGCCGAAAGCGGCCTTGCCGAACTGGCCAGTGGCGGCACGCCGCACCAACAGGTCGCGATTCGGCCCTGACGTGCCGACGCCGAAGCCCATTAACGCCATTACGGGAAACACCAGCGCCGCAGCGATTTGCCCCGACGCAAGCAGCAGCGCCATCGATGCACTGAAGGCCAGCGCAATCGCAATCAAGCGCTCGCTTCGCTCATTGCGGGAAGCTAGGAAGCCGCCCGTAATTGTTCCGGCCGCGCTGCCGAGCAGATACGCGGTCAGGGTACTGGTGGCAAGCACCAGCGACATCCCGTAGACATTGCCAAGAATCGCCGGTGCAAAGTTCTGCAGGATGCCGAACGATGCGGTCGCGAAAAAGAAAAATGCGAAGCAGAGCCACACAGGTGTCGATCGGAGAAAGGCGAACTGATTTGCTGCCGGTTTCTCAGCGGCAGTTTGGGCGTGGCTCGGAACCACCAGCTCGGCGGCTGCATTGGCCAGCATTGAGCGCCTCCAGAACAATATGGCGAGAACGATGGCGCCGACGCCGGCCGCTGCAAATCCGGCCGCTTGCCAGCCAGCAAACGTGGCGATACCCGCCATGAACACAGGGGCAGCCGCCCAGCCTAGATTTCCTGAAAGTCCATGCATCGAGAATGCGTGTCCCAATCGCGGCTGCGCTACGCGATGATTGAGCAAAGTGAAATCGGCCGGATGAAAAATGCTATTGCCGAGTCCGGCGATCGCCGCGGTCACCATCAGCATCGCGTAGCTGTTCGACAAACCCAAAATAACGCCGGATAGCGCCAGCAAGCCGATTCCGAAGAACAGCGCTGGCCGCGAGCCAGTCTTGTCGACGACGAATCCCGCGAGAGCCTGCCCGACTCCGCTGATCACGAAAAACGTCGTCATCAACAAACCGGCCTCTGTGTAAGACAAATCAAAGTCTTTCATCAGCCACGGAAACAGCGGCGGCAACATCAAATGAAAGAAATGCGAGGTACCGTGCGCCAGCCCGACCAGGCCGATCACTTCGGCATCATGGCGAATCGAAGACGTGGGGCTGGAACTTGATGGATTCATTGACAAAGATGACAGCGATAGACAGTCGAGCGAATGTAGCAGTTAGAGTGCGCGCGACTGCGCATTGGCTCATGGCTGCGGCATGTCTGCTGCCTTACGCGCCCGAGGCGGCGCAAGTGCCTCTGCGGATCATCGCGATCAACGATTTTCACGGACATCTGGAACCCGCAGACAATGCAATCGCGGTGCCCGACCCCGCGAACCCCGCCGCGACTGCACTGCTTCGAAGCGGCGGCGCTGCGTTTCTCGCCACGCGAATCAAACAGCTGAAGGCGGAGCAACCGCACCACGTGGTCGTGTCTGCCGGCGATCTTGTCGGTGCTTCACCGCTCACCTCGGCCTTGTTTCATGACGAGCCAACGATCGAAGTGATGAACGCAATCGGCCTTGACATCAGTGCGCTCGGCAATCACGAGTTCGATCGCGGCGTGACACATCTGCTGCGATTGGCGAACGGCGGTTGCCAACCACAGACGACGGCGAACCTGCAAACGTGCGCGGGCATCGACGGCAAATTTTCCGGCGCACGATTCTTGTTTCTTGCTGCGAACGTGCTGTCTCGCGAGAACGAGCAGCCGATCGTGCCGCCGGCTTCGATCAAGAGCATCGGAGGCGTGCGTGTCGGCTTCATCGGGGCGGTTACGCGCTCGACTCCAGGCATCGTCGTGCCCGCCGGTGTTGCGGGCGTGCGGTTCGTCGCGGAAGCCAAGGCACTCAATCAATTCGCAAGAGAACTGCAGGCTCAGGGTGTGAACGTGATCGTTGCCATCGTGCACGAGGGCGGAGACGCTGAAGGCGGCTACAACGAGTGCCGAAATCCGCGCGGCCCCATCTTCGACATCGCGCGCGAGCTCGATCCTGCCATCGACATTGTGCTCTCCGCGCATACCCATCGAGCGTACAACTGCGTCGTCGACGGCAGAGTCATCATTCAGGCAGCGTCATACGGGCGCCTGGTATCCGTAGTCGATATCGAAATAGACCGCGCCTTGGGAAAGATCGTGCGCGAGCGGACGCGAGCGCGCAACCTTCTCGTCCCCAATGGCCTGCGCACCAGCTATCGACTGCGCGCCGCCTACCCGCCGCTGTCTGCCGATCCAAATGTCGAGGCGATCGTCGAGCACTACCGCAAACTGGCCGCGCCGGTGGCGCAGCGGCCCGTGGGTCGCATCGCCGACGACTTCGATCGGCGGGCATCACCCGGCGGCGACAGTGCGCTCGGCCGCTTGATCGCCGATGCGCAGCTTGCAGTAACGCGTAGCAACGGCGCACAGCTTGCGTTTACCAATCCGGGCGGGCTGCGTGCCGACTTGCGCGCTTCCGGCGGCAACGGCGTTGTCACGTACGCGGATGCATTTGCGTCTCAGCCCTTCGGCAACACGCTGCTGACACTCACGCTGACCGGCGCGCAGTTGAAGCAAATGCTCGAGCAGCAATGGAGTGCGGGCAAGCCGGAGCGCGCGCGCTTACTGCAACCTTCGCACGGATTCTCTTACGCGTGGCAGACGAGCGGCTCCCAAGGTGATCGCGTCATGGCAGACTCGATGCGGCTTAGGGGTGATGCGATCCGACCTGAACAAACCTATCGCGTCACCGTCAACAATTTTCTCGGCGACGGCGGCGACGGCTTTCGCGTGCTGCGCGAAGGCACGGATCGAGTCGGCGGGCCACTCGACGTCGATGCACTGAGCGAGTACCTGCGCGGAGCATCGGCAGAACGTCCGTTGACGCCCGATCGCACGGTACGCATCAATCGTCGCTAGCGTAAGTGACTTCGGGCGCTGATGCGATAATCGCGCTCCGCACCCGTAAGGTCATTCATGCGCCGCACTCGCGTTAGCTCGCGCAGCCGACAGTCCGTCGACGCTCAAGGTCTCGTCAAATTGGCGCGCCGCCTGTCCGAATCAGGCAGCCGGCTCGAAGAACAGTTGTGGCAACGACGCCTGATCGAATTGATCAATGACCGCCTCGGCCGCCGCAATGACGACGCCGTCGAGGCTGCGCTCGAAGATCTGGCCCGCTCGAGCCAGCCTGCGTACGACGATTTGGCTGATCTGGCCGAAAGCTGCGCCGAGAGCACCTTGATCGATATCGACGGTCAGCCGCATGACACGCTGCTGATCGTGCTGCCGCTGCTCGCGTGGTCGCGTTATCGCCTGCCGACAACGACCTTGTCTCCCTCGCTATGCGACAGTTTGCGAGCGCACCTCAGTGGGCACCTGCTCGCCCGTGACGCGCGCGTGGCGCTCGCCGATTATTTGTTCTCGATCGATCAACTGCCCGAAGCGTTTGCCGATGTTCGGCGGCAAATCGAGCAATTGGGCGACGCCACTGCCGAAGGCATCACTTTGCATATCGATGCAAAGAAATTGCGCGAGCCGGTTGCGATGCTTGCCGACACGCGCTACGTGCTGATCGCGATCGCTGCCCCGCAGGGGGCGCCTCTCTATCACTGGCAAGAGTCAGGCGTTGATCCGGATTCGAAAATCGGCGCGCTGGCAGCATTCAGCGAACAGGTCGCGGGCGCTTTGCAGCCGGTGATGATGGGGTGCCGGTTCCGCGTGTTATCGCCAAACGCGTTTCACGCGGCGCTGCGCTACGCCGACCGCGAACTGCGCGAGTTCTCGCTTGAGGCGGCGGTGTCTTATCTTAAGCTCGCGTACGACTTCGCACCGAACGCACTGACAGCGGCGTTCAGCGTGTTCGAGGACTCGAGCGGAAACTCGGGCGGCGAAGTGCGCATCGGGATCGCCAAGGCTGCGAACGACGACGACGTAATTGAAGGTGTCGTATGGCCGCTGCTCGGCGACGATGACGAGCAAACGATGGAAGACGTCGACAAGGCGCTAAAAGCGTTGAGCCTGCACAAGGCGGTCGCGCATGCACATCGCTTTCCGCTTGAATTTTGCGACGACTGTGGCGCGCCTTTGTTTCCCAACGCTGCGGGCCACGTGGTGCACGCGGAGCCGCCGGAAGAAGCCGAAGACCGTCCGGCGGCGCCGCTTCACTAAGGCATGGCGGCAGCAGCCACTGTCAGTTCAGCCAACGACTGACGATGCGCTGATACTCGCCGCTCGCCTTGGACAGGTGCAGCCATTGATCGATGTACTCCTTAGTCACTACGTCGCCGCGCGGAAGGATGTACGCCATCTCGCCGTACTGCAACGGTTTGTCGGGGTTAACCGCGCATAGACCCGGCTTCTGCCTCTGCTGCACGATCGCTTCGGCGGATTCAGTGACGAACACGTCGGCGTTGCCTTTCAGCACTTCGTCGAAGATGCCCAGATTGTCAGTGTGGATGGTCAGCTTCGCGGTCTTGAAATTCGCCTTCGCGAAGCGCTCGTTGCTGCCACCCGGATTGGCGATCACTTTCACGTCGGCCTTGTCGATGTCGGCAACGGTTTGATACCGCTTCACGTCGGCGCAGCGCACCAGCGGCGTCTTGCCGTTGACCATGTAAGCGCTGCTGAACCCCACGCGCTTCTGACGATCAAGTGTCACCGAAATGCCACCGACTGCGATGTCGCACTTGTTGGCGGTGAAGTCCGCAAGCAGGTTCGCCCACGTCGTCTTTACGTATTCAACTTTGACACCGAGGCTGGCGGCGAGCGACTGCATCAGGTCGATGTCGATGCCTTCGTAGGTGCCATCCGGCTTGGCGAAGCTGAACGGCTTGTAATCGCCGGGCGTGCACGCGCGCAACACGCCGGACTTGATCACTTCGTCGACGCTTCCCGCATGCGCAGCGGGTGCGATGGCCCACGCGGTTACCAGAAGCGCGAGCGCCGTGCTTTTCCTCGGTGACATGGTTGATCTCCTCGTAAATTTTGTGACTATTCCGCCTTGATGTTGGCGTCCTTGATGATCTTGGCCCACTTCGTCAACTCTTCCCTCTGAAACGACGCGAACTGCCCGGGCGTCGTCGGAATGAAGCGGGCGCCTTCTGCTTCAAGCCGCCTCTGCACATCGGGCGAGCGCATGATCTTCTGCACTTCGGCGTTGAGTTTGGCAACGATGTCGGGCGGCGTGCCGGCCGGCGCAAAGAGCCCGATCCAATTGCTCACTTCAAAGCCCGGCAAGCCGGATTCCGCAACGGTCGGCACGTCCGGCAACGCGACGGTGCGCGCCAATCCGATCGAAGCAATCGCGCGCAGCTTGCCGGCCTTCACGTGCGGCAGCACGGTGGGCATCGTCGCAAACGAGAGCTGCGTCTGGCCGCCGAGCAAATCGGCGATCGCGGGCGAGTTGCCTTTGTACGGCACATGAACAATGTCGACCTTCGCGGTGGACTTGAAAAGCTCTCCCGCGAGATGACTGGTGGTGCCGAGCCCGCCCGAGGCGTAGCTCAACTGGCCCGGCTGTGCGCGCGCGAGCTCGACAATCTCGCGCACGGAATTCGCTTTTACCGAAGGGTTGACGACCAACAGGCCCTCGGCCTCCATGATGTGCGCGATCGGCACAAAGTCCTTGATCGGATCGAAGGGAATCGTCTTGAAAAGATTGACGTTGACCGCATGCGTGCCGTTGTTGCCGATAACCAGTGTGTAGGCATCGGGCGGTGCCTTCGCGACCACCTCGGCACCGATATTGCCGCCCGCGCCCGTCTTGTTTTCGATAATCACCGGCTGACCCCACGCCTCTGTCAGCTTGATGCCGATCACGCGGCCGAAGGTGTCGGCGATGCCGCCCACTGCAAACGGTACGATGATGCGAATCGGCTTGTTGGGATAACTCGATGCCTGCGCGAGCGCCGTGGCGGGAACGAAACCAACCGAAATCACGGCGGCGAGCAGCCCGCGTCGAAAGCGATTCATGTGGTCTCCTTGAGAGCTGGTAATCGGAGCTGCGCCGGGCCCATCGCCTGCGCAAAAAGTTCTTCGAAGTCTTGCCGTGTAACGGGGCGCGGGTTGGTCGCGGTCGAATGATCCTTCAGCGCACCGTCAACCATTCTCGGAATCATCTCGTCCGTAACGCCCATTGCGCGCAGCGTGCGCGGCAGCCCCAGTTCAGCGATCAACGTTTCAATGAAGCTCGCCAGGTCGCTCGATGCCGGTACATTAAGAGCGGCTTCCAATGCGTAGATTTTGTCCGGGGCGTAACTGCTGTTAAAGCGCAGCACCGCGGGCAAAACGACCGCATTCAACGTCCCGTGATGCAGCACGGGCGTTTTCAAGCCGCCAAGCGGATGCGACATCGAGTGCACTGCGCCTAATCCTTTCTGGAAAGTAAGTCCACCCTGCAGCGCCGCCATCATCATGTTCCAACGCGCATCGCGGTGGCTGCCATCGTCGACTGCAATACGGATCCAGCGCGCCGCCCGCGCAGCACCGTCCAATGCGATCGCGTCGGCCGGCGGATTTACTCGCGGCGACAAATAGGTTTCGATGCAATGCGTCAGCGCGTCCATCCCGGTAGCGGCGGTCAGGCGTGGCGGCAGGCCCAACGTCAACTCCGGATCACAGATCGCAATCTCCGGAATCATGTGCGGGCTGATAAAGCCCAGCTTGCGACCATCTTTCAGCGTGATCAATGCGCCGCGCCCGACTTCGCTGCCGGTGCCTGCCGTCGTCGGAACGGCGATCAGAGGTGCAACGTTCGAAGTGATCTTCGAAAGACCGCCGCCGATCAGTGCGTACTGTTCGAGAGGCGCAGGATGCGTTGCCAACAGCGCTACCGCTTTGCCAAGATCGATCGGTGACCCGCCGCCCAGCGCAATCACACCGTCGCAGCCGCTGGCCTCGTATAGCGCAACCGCCTCCTCGACTGCTTGCTCGTCGGGATTCTGCGGCGTGCGATCGAAGACTACCGGCCGCTGCTGGCCGAGTGCTTCCAGCACGCGCGACATCACGTCACCGACCGCCAAACCGGCATCGGTCACCAGTAACGGCTTGCGGATCCCAAGCGCACGGACGCTCTCTCCGAGCTTCAGCACCGCGCCGAAGTCGAACTCGACCGTCGTCAGATAGTTAATCGTTGCCATCGAAGCCGGTGCGCTAAGCCGCTTGCGCCTTCAGCATGTTGTCGTAGTTGACCTTCTCATGCGCTTCCACGGGATCGGCACCCGCTCTGATTTCGGCGATCACGCGGTCTTCAGTCGCTTTGACCTTCTTCGCGAATTCGATCACCTCGGCAATGCG
>DATLOA010000441.1:0-3795 GCA_035536515.1 Burkholderiaceae bacterium
AGCGAATAGATCAGTGGCCGGGACGCCGACGACCGGGCCCATCACGATCAGCATCACCGATGGCGGAATCAGAATGCCGAGCGTGCCACCGGCCGTGATGACGCCGGCGCTCATGCGGATGTCGTAGCCACTGCGCTTCATCGCTGGCGCCGCCATCACGCCAAGCAGCGTGACGGACGAGCCGACAATCCCGGTTGCCGCGGCGAAGATCGTCGCCGTGATCAGCACGGCGAGATACAGCGATCCGCGCACCGTTGCCAGTGCCAGCTGGACGCCGCGGAACAGTCGTTCCATCAGTCCCGACTGCTCGAGCAAATAGCCCATGAACAGAAAAAACGGTACCGAGGCGAGCGTCGGATCGCGCATCACCGAGAAGAACTGCAACGTCATCAGGTGAAGCGCGAGCGGCCCCATCGATACGTATCCGCCGATGATTGCGACGGCGATCAGCGTGAATGCGATTGGAAAGCCAATGAAAATGGCTCCGAAGAGAATCGCAAGCAACAGCAGTCCGAACCACTCGGAGCTCACGTCGTGACAGCCCCTTCGTCGTCGCGTGGATCAACGTCGACCTTGGAACCAGCAGCGCGCATCGCAGCGCGGATCGTTTCGGCTACCCCTTGCAGCAATAGCAGTGCGCCCGCGGCCGGCATCATGAACTTGAATGGCCAGACGATCGGCAGCCAGGGACTGGTGACGATGCGCTCGTTTAACTCGTACGAGCGCCAGAAGTACCCCCAGGTCAGCCACGTGAACACTGCCATCGCCGGAAAGAACAGGACGAGATAACAAACCAGGTCCACGCGCGCTTGCGTGCGCTGCGACCAGCGTGAGTAATAGATATCGGTGCGGATGTGCCCACCACGCTGCAGCGTCCAGGCCGAACCGATCATGAAGAACGTGCCATAGAGCATGAAGGTCATGTCGTACGCCCACTCGGTCGGCGCGTTGAAGAAGTAGCGCGCGATGACCTCCCACACCAACGACAACACCATCGGCAAAATAAGCCAGGCGACCGCCTTGCCTACAAAGCGGGTCACCGCGTCAAGCGCCGACAGGATGCGTAGTTCGCGGCGCATTACGTGTGGAGGGCGTAAACGTGCGGCACTCCAGCACGCCCGCGCTGCTGGTGGAGCGACGCGGCTGCAGTCAAGAGGCGCTGCAGCCGGTAACCGTAGACGCTAGAGTGAGCAAACTCAATTTTTCGGTTGTGCTGCGGGCGCTGCCGGTTGCGTTGCTAACGCGGCGTTTCCCAGGTTGCTGTACAGGTCGAGGATCTTGGTCCAGTACGGCACTACGGTGCGCGCAAAGTTGCGTTGAGAGTCGAGAACCTGCTTGAAGAATGCGTCTTTTCCCGAATAGCGGTCGAGCACGACGTTGGTCGCACGTACGAACTCGGGGAAAAAGTCCTTCGGGGTGTCGTGGATCTCAACCTTGAACTCGTTGCGCAAGCGCACGATAGCCTGCGCGTTGCGGAAGACGTTGTACGTGTAGGTTTCCGTCATCGAGGCCATCGCGGCGGTGCGAATGATTTCCTGAAGATCAGGGGAGAGTTTGTTCCACACGGTCTTATTTATCAGCACCTCGCCGATGTCAGTCGACTGGTGCAGGCCCTGCAGGTAGTAGTGTTTCCAGATTGTCTGCAAGCCGAGATTCAAGTCGTCGGCCGGCCCGATCCATTCGGCCGCGTCGATGACGCCGCGTTGCGCGGCTGGCACGATCTCACCCCCCGGGAGTGCAACTGCCGACACACCCATCTCCTTAAATATCTCGCCGGTGATTCCGGGTGGCGCGCGGTACTTCATCTTCTTGAAGTCAGCCGTTGATTTGATCGGCGTCTTGAACCACCCTAATGGATCAGGGCCCATCGGTTGCACGAACAGCGGCTCGACGTTTACCTTGAGAATGTCGGTGTACAGGCGGCGATACAAATCATAGCCGCCGCCTTCGAAGATCCACGCAATATGCGACAACTGGTCAAGCCCGACACCTGCGCCCGCCATTGGGTTGCTGAACAGACCGGCCGCAGGATGCTTTCCCGACCAGTAGTGCGTCCACGCATAACCCCCTTCGACGATTCCCTTATCGACTGCATCAAGGATCTCAAACGCGGGCACCACGGCGCCATCCGGCAGCATCTCCATCTTCACGCGCCCAGCGGACATGCGATCGACGCGGTCGCCCATCTTCTTCAACAGCTCGAAGTAGATGCTCGCGGAGGGCACGGCGGTCTGGATACGCAGCCGGACAGGTGCCTGGGCTGTTTGTGCATGAGCCGACG
Organism: Burkholderiaceae bacterium; assembly: GCA_035536515.1. Classification (GTDB taxonomy): domain Bacteria; phylum Pseudomonadota; class Gammaproteobacteria; order Burkholderiales; family Burkholderiaceae_F; genus JACCZX01. The sequence goes on from DATLOA010000441.1 coordinate 2,282, forward strand.
CACCTGCGAATGCAGCGACGAGCAACGCGCCCGCGATCTGGGATAACCTTTCTAACATCATGTTGTCTCCTCGGTGGGACCGCAGCATCTTGGCAGCGGAAGGCAGAACTCGTGTTGGACGGTCTCTTGATTTGTCGTTGTGCCGACTTGTGCGTTTGACTATAGACAGCAGGGGTGCAATTGACAACAAAAAAAGAACCGATGCACGCTTCATTCGATTACGTAGTGGTCGGGGCGGGTTCGGCCGGGTGCGTGCTAGCTGCGCGCTTGTCAGAAGATCCGGCAACGCGGGTCCTGTTGCTGGAAGCAGGGCCGCCCGATCGCTCAATCTGGATACACCTGCCCATTGGTTACGGCAAGACGATGTGGGACAGCCGATACAACTGGTGCTTTCACACCGATCCCGAGCCCAGCATGAACGGGCGCCGCATCTACTGGCCGCGCGGCAAGACCCTTGGTGGATCGAGCGCGATTAACGGACTCATCTACATTCGAGGGCAGCGTGAAGATTATGACCACTGGCGTGCGCTCGGCAATGTCGGCTGGAGTTACGAGGATGTGCTGCCATATTTCATTCGCAACGAGTGCAACGAGCGCGGCTTAAGCCCATTTCACGGTGACAACGGCCCTTTGAAGGTGTCGAACATTGCACACCGGCACGTTCTGATCGATGCGTTCATCGACGGCGCAGCATCGCTCGGCATTCCTCGCAATGGCGACTTCAATGGGCCCACGCAAGATGGTGCTGGTTACTTTCAGCTCACCACGCGCAACGGTTGGCGCAGCAGCGCCGCCACGGCGTATCTGAAGCTCGCGCGCCGCAGACCGAACCTGCGCATTGAAACGGGGGCGCACGCGACCCGTCTGATGCTTGATGGTCGGCGTGCCAGCGGGATCCGCTATCGGCAAAACGGTCGCGATTTGGAAGCGCGCTGCTCACGCGAAGTGTTGCTGACCGCAGGAGCGCTGCAATCACCGCAACTGTTGCAGCTCTCCGGCATCGGTCCGGCCGAGTTGCTGACGCAGCATGGGATCGACGTCGTGCACGATTTAGCGGGTGTCGGAGAGAATCTGCAGGACCATCTGCAGATTCGACTGATCTACGAATGCACGCAGCCAATTACCACGAACGACGAGCTGCGTTCGCTGTTCGGGCGCACCAAGATCGGATTGCAGTGGCTGATCGCTCGGCGCGGTCCGCTGGCGATCGGCATCAATCAGGGCGGCTGCTTCACGCGAGCGCTGCCCGAGGCGGAGACGCCCGACATCCAGTTCCACGTTGCCACGTTGTCGGCGGATGTCGCCGGCGGTGCGGTGCATCCATTTTCCGGGTTCACGCTGTCGATCTGCCAACTGCGACCGGCATCGCGTGGACGAGTCGCAATCCGTTCACCGGACCCGATGCAGCCGCCGTCGATGCGCCCTAACTATCTGACCGAGGAAATCGATCGCCGCACGACTGTCGCCGGAATGCGGGTGGCGCGCGCTATTGCCCAGTCGGCGCCGATGCGCCC
>DATLOA010000442.1:0-4390 GCA_035536515.1 Burkholderiaceae bacterium
CACGTCCAATTCGGCGGAATGTCTTCCCACCGCGTGCCCGCCGCGACTCCTGCGTCCGGAACCCCCGCTGCCTCGTCATAGATCCAGCCACAGATGAGACACATCCAGGTTTTCATCACCCGCGCCGGTTGCCTTTGTTCCAAACTGAGCCGGCGTTTTGAAAAGACTTCAAAGAACGGACTCGACGGCTAAAATCAAGAGGTTAGCGAGCGATCATAACGTGGCCTCGCAGGTATCCGCTACCCACTTGCCGCTACCCATTTCGCGTTACGCCATCAATCCTAGGATCAGCGTGAAACAGCACCCGAGTGAAGCAGCTCGACTCTCAGGCATCTACTTGGTAACGCCGGATGCGCAACGCAGCTTCGATGCCGTGCTCGGCACCGTTAAACAATCGCTGGAAGCTGGTGTGCGCGCCGTGCAATATCGCGATAAGACGGCGGGTGAAGCGCAGCGCCGCGAGCGCGCATCTGAGCTCGCCGTTATCACACGGGCTGCGGGCGCGCTTTTGATCGTCAACGACAATATTGATGTCGCTATCAGCGCAGGCGCCGACGGTGTGCACCTGGGCCGCGATGACGCAGATATCGCAGAGGCGCGGCGCCGACTGCCGCATCAACTGATTGGCGTGTCCTGCTACAACGAACTCGAGTATGCGCGCCTACCCATTGCGGCGGGTGCCGACGCAATTGCCTTCGGCTCGATGTTCGCGTCACGGACCAAGCCCGCGGCCGTCCGCGCTCCGCTGTCGCTTCTGACGGCGGCGCGTGCAGCTTGGCCGCGACAGCGCATCATCGCGATCGGCGGCATCAATGTTGATAACGTGGCGGAGATCGCTGCCGCCGGTGCGCACGCGGCGGCGGTCATCGACGCGATTTTCGGCGCAAAGGATGCGGCGCGGGCCGCGCGCGAACTGGTTCGGCGATTCGACGAAGGACAACGCAGGTCGCACCCATGACAAGCAATGAACGACTGTTCGCACGCGCGCAGCGCTCGATCCCTGGCGGCGTGAACTCACCCGTGCGCGCCTTCCGCTCGGTCGGCGGCACGCCCCGCTTTATTGAGCGCGCGGCGGGCCCGTATTTCTGGGATGCGGAAGGCATGCGTTACATCGACTACATCGGCTCGTGGGGGCCGATGATCCTCGGCCACGCGCACGAGACCGTGGTGAGCGCGATGCAAAGCGCTTTGTCGCGCGGCATTTCATTCGGCGCTCCGACCGAAGCTGAAGTAGAAATGGCAGAAACGTTGATCCGACTTGTGCCGTCGATGCAACAGGTGCGGTTGGTGTCATCGGGCACCGAAGCGGCGATGAGCGCCATCCGGCTCGCTCGCGGCGCGGCGGGCAACGGCAATCGCCGCAAGATCATCAAATTCGAAGGGTGTTATCACGGACATGCCGACGGCCTGCTCGTTAAAGCCGGCTCCGGACTGCTGACGTTCGGGCATCCGAGCAGCGCGGGCGTTCCGGCCGACGTCACGCAGCACACGCTCGTGCTCGATTACAACGACGCCCAGCAATTGCGGGACGCATTTAAGCAACACGCAGACGACATTGCGTGCGTGATCGTTGAGCCGATCGCCGGCAACATGAATCTGGTGCGCGCAACTTCCGAATTCCTGAACGCAATGCGCGAACAGTGCACGACACACGGTGCGTTGTTGATCTTTGACGAGGTGATGTCGGGCTTTCGCGTGGAACTTGGCGGTGCACAGGCGCTGTACGGCATCGACCCCGACATCACCGTGCTCGGCAAAGTGATCGGCGGCGGCATGCCGCTCGCCGCTTTCGGTGGCAAGCGCGAAGTGATGCAGCACCTAGCGCCACTAGGCGGTGTATATCAGGCCGGCACGCTGTCGGGCAATCCGGTGGCGGTTGCCTGCGGCCTTGCAACGTTGAAGGAGATCGCGCGAGCCGGCTTTTACGACGAGCTCGGCAGACGCACGCGGACACTCGTCGATCGGCTCGTTGCCGCCGCCAAACACAGTGCGCCCGGCTTAGCGTTTTCCGGCGATAGCGTCGGTGGCATGTTCGGCATTTACTTCGCAGCCGCCGTGCCCGTCCGGTACGCCGACGTAATGGCGTGCGATATCGACCGATTCAAGCGGTTTTTCCATGCAATGCTGGCGCGCGGCGTTTATCTCGCGCCGTCGGCCTACGAAGCGGGTTTCGTCTCGATAGCGCATGATGATGCAGTAATCGACGCGACGACCGCTATAGCAGAGCAAGCGTTTGTGGAAGTCCGCTAAGCGGACGATCCGCTTATGCACAAACGAGGCCGGCAAGACGGGAACTTGATTGTCAATACCGAGACGAAAGACCATGCCGCCGTTATCGAAAAATGCGCTATTCAATGCGCGAGTCGTTGCATTTGCGCTTGCCGCAGCGATCACAACCTTAGCTGCGTCCGTTGCCGCTCAATCGCTCCCACGCTTCGGCGCTGCCGAAAAGCACGTTGATGCTGAGCTGATCGCCGCAACCGACGCAATCGTTCCGGGGCAGCCGCTTACCGTCGGCCTGCGGCTGAAGCACGAGCACGAATGGCACACATACTGGCAGGTGCCAGGCGATTCCGGCCTGCCAACGCAGATCAAATGGCAGTTGCCCGCAGGCTTTGACGCGGGCGCGATCGAATGGCCGCACCCGAAGCGGTTGCCGGTCGGGCCATTGATGAATTTCGGTTACGAAGGTGAAACGCTGCTGTTGACGACCTTGCGGGTGCCGGCTGACCTTCCGGTGGGCGCGCCAGTGACGCTGAATGCCAAGGCATCGTGGCTTGAGTGCAAGGACGTTTGCATCCCCGGTGATGCACAAGTGAAGTTGACATTGCCGGTGAGGGCGCAGGCAGCGCCATCATCGTCGGCCGCACTGTTTAAGGCAACGCAGGCGCGAGTGCCCGGGTCTGTGCTCGCGGCGAGCGCAAGCATCGATGCGAATCGAATTCGCATCGCGCTTTCACCACCCGCCGGCAAAACGCTCGACAAATTCGAATTCTTTCCGCTCGAAGAGGGACGCATCGAAGCGGCTGCACCGCAACTGCTTAAGAGCGAAGGGGGTCAGTTTGCGATCTATTTGACCGCTGCAAAGCCGATCGCGTCCGACTTCAAAACGCTGAAGGGTGTGGTCGTCGCCAACGGTGGACCCGCACATGCCGGCGGGTGGGCACACGTAGTACAGGCACCTTTGTCCGCGGGAACGTTGGGCGCCGCGGCAGGCTCTGCGGGTGCCGCAGACGGCGGAGGCTCGTCGATGTCGCTGTTGGCGGCACTAGGTACCGCGCTGCTCGGAGGATTGATATTGAACCTGATGCCGTGCGTGTTCCCGGTGTTGTCGCTGAAGCTGATTGGCCTCGCGCAGCACCGCACGCACTCGGGGCCAATGGCGGCACATGGTGTTGCGTTCGCAGTCGGCGTTGTGCTTTCGTTTGTGTTGCTCGCTGCATTGCTGATCGGGTTGCAACAGGCAGGCAGCGCGCTCGGCTGGGGCTTCCAGTTGCAAACGCCGTGGGTCGTTGCGGCTTTGACGGTGCTGTTTTTCGCCATCGGCCTGAATCTGCTCGGCGTTTTTGAGATGACGCTGGGCAGCGGCGTTGCGAACATGCGCGCGGCCGACAATCTTGCTAACAAGTCGGACTGGCGCGGCAGCTTCGGCACCGGCGTGTTGGCGGTCATCGTCGCTTCGCCGTGCACTGCGCCCTTCATGGGTGCGGCGCTCGGTTATGCGATCACGCAGCCCGCGGTGATTGCGCTGTCGGTGTTTGCCGCGCTCGGCGTCGGCATGGCCGCGCCGTACGTGCTGCTTACGTTATTTCCCAGTTTGCTCGCCAAATTGCCCCGGCCCGGACGGTGGATGGAACTCTTCAAGCAATTCATGGCGTTCCCGATGTTCGCTACGTGTGTATGGTTGCTATGGGTGCTGGCTCAACAGGTCGACGCCGGCAGCGTTGCGCTCGCGCTCGGGGTGCTGGTCGCTGTGGGCTTCACTCTGTGGGCGCTCGGACTGTCGCAACGCGGTGCGCGCGTATTTCGATGGGTCGCAGCGGGCGGCGGCATGCTCGCCGCTTTGACGTTCGCGCCAATCGCTACCAGCGAAGCGCTGGCGCCCGGCACACGCTCGACCGCTGACACGGGTTGGACCGAATATTCGCCCGAGAAACTAGCGCAGCTTCGCGGCGAAGGCAAGGCAGTATTCGTCGATTTCACCGCTGCCTGGTGCGTAACGTGTCAACTCAACAAGCGAGTCGCGCTGCGCGCCGACTCAGTGAAATCCCGGTTCGCAGCCGACAATATCGTGCTGATGCGCGCCGACTGGACCAATCGTGACGAGAAGATCACACAAGCACTGGCACAATTCGGCCGCAACGGCGTGCCGCTTTACGTCGTCTACGAT